>NZ_KV803996.1:28393-160084 GCF_001811255.1 Corynebacterium sp. HMSC068H04 | reverse complement strand
TCCTCACCCGGATTCTCCGGAGTAGTGGACTCGCCCGGGTTCTCCGGAGTAGTGGACTCAGACGGCTCCTCCTTAGAGGTCACAGTCTGAGCCTCATCGTCGATGTCCTTGTGCTCAGCGATGGGGTTGTCCGAAGTATTATCCGGAGTCTCCTTGCCATCCTTGTCGACCTCAACAGAAGTCAACTCCTCGAAAGCAACCGCAGCCTCAACCGGCTCCGTCACAGACTCATCAACAGTGATCTCAACGACAACTTCGCCGTTAGCAGCATCCGGAGTAAAGGTCTTCTCACCCTTACCCAGAACGGTCTTACCGTCCTCCTTGGAAATCAGCTCAGCGTTAAGGGTGTATTCCTTACCCGGAACCAGACCCTCATAGGTCACCGTATCGTTAACCTGCGCACCAGCAACAACCTCAGTTGCACCATTCGCAAAGTCAGCATTCGTCGAAATCTTCGCCCCACCGGGCAGGCCCGGCTGGTCAGGCGGCATTACACGCTGGGCTGTTCCATCCGCGTTTTTTCCTGGGATGACAATAGTAATGAAGTACTCATCCGGCTGGCTCGGAACATCGAAAACCTTACGGAAGACTGGAGTTTCGTCATTGACAATCTCAAAACCGGTAGCCTTAGTGAACTCCTCGGCATTACCAGTAAATCCCGGAAAGTTCGGAATGCTCGGGTTCGGCTGACCATAGCTCGGCGCAGATCCTGTAATAGCCTTCGCAGCCTTCATCCTGTCCGAATTTCCTGCACCTGCTAGGGCAGAGATATATACAGAATCATTAACAGCCGCTTGTTTGTCACCTGCAGCAAGTGCCGCCTTTTGATGGATCGCTAGGCCGATTACCGCGTCACGATAATCTGGATTAATCTCAAGCTTCGAGGCACTGCTCTTGTCATAGAGCTTGCCAGTGTCCTTAGGGACCAACGCGTACGAGTCAATGCAGAATGCCCATCCGACGTTGTTCCCCTTGTTTCCCCCCATATCTTTAGTAGGCGTTCCAGCCCACACCAAGGTGCCCCAGTTAGACTCAACAACCTTGCCAACTTGACCGCCCAGGGTCATGTTCGGTTTGAAGTCGGTCGGCTCAGCCGCATCCGCCTTCGTCCAGGGAACAGTGACCATGGCCGCAATCACTGCTATTGCTGTGAAAACAGCAGTAAGGACCATCCACCCCTCTCTGGAGATATTCCTTAATTTACTCATCGTTTCCTCTTCGAATGATGTGAATGTCTACAAGTTGTTCTGCACAGCAGTAAGTTTCCGCTGAGACAATCTGAAATCTGGACGTAGGTTTTTACACCCTGACCGGCGATTCTCCTTAAGAATCTGACGTACTCTTATAGTCCACTCAGGATACTATCATCGCTCACAGCTAGCCGCAAGATAGTTGATTGCTGCATAACTTTTCCTTATACCCCCATTGGGCGATAATTTAGCAGGTAAAACGTGCTGTGCGCTTGACCTTTAAGCCGTTCGTCGCCAATACGTTCCCCTAAATGTTGACATAGCACATAACCCAGATTTTCTTAGATTTCTCCATTTAAGGTTTCTTAAGTTTTTGCATAAGTGTTTCCTTAAGGCGGTGCTACGCCAACCGGCTCCCCCGGCGGAAGATGGCTCGCACGCATCACTCTGGCCCGCCGACAAGTAGCCCCCCAGAAATGCACAGAAGTGGCCGTGCGTAACACGCAGCCACTTCAATCACATTCAGTACCCCATTCCCCTGCCAAGGCGTGGGGTACCATTCCCCTTAACTTATAACGTCACTGTTTCTTTAATCGTCGGTGGAGCGAATGAGTTTCGGGTCGACGTCGACAACCGGCTCCGGCACCTCAATCAGCTCAATGTCGGAGACGGCATTGGCAGTCGGCTCCACGGGCTGTGAATCACCGTGGATCGTTTTATCAGCATTCGGCCCCACAGTAATCTTCCCGGCCGCAAGCGCTGCCCTGTCGCGGGCGGTCTCAACGTCCTCGGCGGTCGTAGCCACCATGCCCATGCGGCGTCCGGCGTAGGCCCAGGGCTTGCCAAACAGGCGCACATCGGTCTCTTCATAGGATAAGGCGGTGTCGAGGCCGGAGAAGGAGACGTCGTCAAGCTCGGCGTCCGCGTGCAGGATGACCGCAGCACCAGGGCTGACCATCGTCACGTCAATGGGGAAGCCCAAAATCGCGCGGACATGAAGCTCAAACTCAGAGAAGCGCTGCGTGTATCCGGTCAGCATGGCGGTGTCCAAAGGACGCGGTGAGACGGAGGAGAAGTACACCTCATCGCCCGCCACGAAGAGCTCAACACCGTAGACGCCGCGCCCGCCCAACTCGTTGGAGATACGCGCCGCAACGGAGCGTGCATTCGCCAAGGCATCCTCACTCATCGCCATGGGCTGCCAGGACTCCACCAAGTCACCGTTCTCGTGGCGGTGGCCAATGGGCTCACTGAACCACGTGGCCATCTTGCCCGTAGCCGGGTCGATGGAGCGCACAGCGAGCAGCGTGACCTCATAGTCAAAGTCAACGAAGCGCTCCACAACCACGCGCTTGTTATCGGAGGACACGTGGCGCACCATGGCCCAGGCTTCTTCCACATCCTCTTCTTCCTTAAGAAGGACGTGCCCCTTGCCGGAGGTCGTAATATCCGGCTTCACGATGCACGGCAGGCCCAGCTCCCCCACCGCCTCCTGCAGCTGTTCAGCTGACTCAGCAAAACGATAGGCCGTTACGGGCAGGCCGATGCTCTCAGCCACCTCACGCACGCTCTCGCGGCACTGTGTGAGCTCACAGGCCCGCGCCGTCGGCACGACGGTGGTGCCGAATTCCTCGATACGCTTCAGTGCTTCCACCGCGACGGTCTCCACTTCCGGGACCACGTAGTCCGGTTTAATGCGCTCTGTAAGCTCCCACACCTTGTGTGGGTCCCTGATGTCTGCGATGTAGCTAAAGTGCGCGAGCTGCTGCGCGGGTGCTCCTGCGTAGCGGTCCACGGCGTGGACCTCCAGCCCTAAGTTCTGAAAGGCAATTACCAGCTGCTTGCCCAGCTCTCCCGCCCCCAAAAGAAGCACCTTGGTGGCGTTTCCTGTCAGAGGGGTTCCGATGTGGCCTGCGATGTCGCCTACGGTAGTCATTCTCGAATTATCGCACACTTCTGGTGCTGCATTGCTTGGCGACGTCCCCCAAACCCCCTTCAGAGGCATTAGAGGCATTAAACCGCCCCGCCTCTCCCGTGCGGTGGTTCCTATAGCCATGTGCACGGTGACACGGGAGAAGCTGGGCGGTTGTTGCGCGGCACCGTCACCGTTAGGCGGTGCCTGAGGTTCGTTCGTCTTGGACTGGCCGGCGCCTTACTGGTCCTGCATGACGTCGTGGCGCACGATGGTCTGGTCGCGGCCAGGGCCGACACCAATGTAGGAAATGCGGCAGCCGGAGAGTTCCTCCAGACGCAGGACGTAATCCTGAGCCTTCTGCGGGAGGTCCTCAAAAGTCTTGCAGTCAGTGATGTCCTCGTCCCAAGCCGGCATGGTCTCAAAGATGGGCTCGGCGTGGTGGAACTCGGACTGGGTCAGCGGCATCTCGTCGTAGCGCTTGCCGTCGACGTCATAGGCCACGCAGATGGGGATCTCACCGATGCCGGTGAGCACGTCCAGCTTGGTCAGGAAGTAATCCGTGAAACCGTTGACGCGGGTGGCATAGCGAGCCACCACGGAGTCATACCAACCACAGCGGCGCTTGCGGCCGGTGTTGACGCCGATTTCGCCGCCGGTGGTCTGCAGGTACTCGCCCCACTTGTCAAAGAGCTCAGTGGGGAAAGGACCAGCGCCCACGCGGGTGGTGTAGGCCTTGATGATGCCCAGGGAAGTCTTAATGCGCGTAGGACCAATGCCGGAGCCAACCGAGGCACCGCCGGCCGACGGGTTCGAGGAGGTCACGAAGGGGTAGGTTCCGTGGTCAACATCCAGCATGGTGGCCTGGCCGCCCTCCATTAGGACGTGCTTGCCAGCATCCAGGGCTTGGTTCAGCTCCAGTTCGGCCTCAATGACCATCGGGCGCAGGCGATCGCGGTAGCTCAGGAAGTATTCCACAACCTGCTCCGGATCGATGGCCTTGCGGTTGTACATCTTCACCAGCATCTGGTTCTTAATGTCCAGGGCGGACTCGACCTTCTGGCGCAGGATGGATTCATCAAAAATGTCCTGCACGCGGATGCCGATGCGGGCAACCTTGTCGGCGTAGACAGGACCGATGCCACGGCCGGTGGTACCGATAGCGCGCTTGCCCAAGAAGCGCTCCTGCACGCGGTCCAGGGTCTGGTGGTAGGGCGCCACGAGGTGCGCGTTGGCGGAAATCTTGAGGCGCGAAGCGTTAGCGCCGCGGGCTTCGAGGCCATCGATCTCATCGAACAGGGCCTCCAAGTTAATGACCACGCCGTTGCCCAGGACCGGGGTGGCGTTTTCAGAAAGAATGCCGGCGGGAAGGAGCTTCAGCTCATACTTCTCGCCGCCGACCACGACGGTGTGGCCGGCATTGTTACCGCCGTTGGGCTTCACTACGTAATCGACCTTGCCGCCGAGGATGTCGGTAGCCTTGCCCTTGCCTTCATCGCCCCACTGGGCGCCGACGATGACGATCGCTGCCATGTTGGTGTCACTTCCTATTTATTGAAGTCAAATACGCACCTACTTTACCCGGCATGGCGGTACGACGGTGGGTTTGTGACATGGTCATCAGGAATTGATGCGGTGTCGGTACGGGTGGGCTAGACGTTTTCGGTGTTTTCATCGTCGGTGCTGCCGTCGCCTGAGCCCTCCTCATCGAAGTAGATGGTGTCATTGGTAAACATCAACCGCGACTTGTCCGGGGTGCTGACGATGATGCCGTCATCGACAACAGCGATTTGGGCTTCAACATCACCGATGCCGATTCGGTAGAGCCCGTTGCCCTCGATCTTTGTGCCGTTAGTTGGGATTTCATCGTCATACTGAGTGAACTCAGTACTGCCCTCTAGCGGCAGGAAGGTCACCAAGTTGAATTCCATGCCCTCCGGCATTGGGGTCTTGCCACCCTTGATGGCCCAAGTCCTGCCGTCGCCATGCGCACAGTCAATGGCGTTGTTTTCTTCAATGATGCCGCAGACCATGTTCCAGCCATCGGCGGAAATGGTGAAGAGCTCTTCGCCGCGGAGGTCTTCTTCATCCTCAGCCAAATCTGCGGACTCAGTCGGTTCCGAATCCACGTCGATGAAGAAGATGTCCGAATTCACACCATCGAAGGAGTTTTCCATGGAGGTGGCTTCGGCGCCTGGGCGCTTGTTTACTTTGCCCTTAACACCGACGATGTCACCGTCGGTCTTGGACTCATAAGTATAGCCCTCACCGTCCTCTTCCACTTCGAAGGACGTGGACGTGATGTAGAGGGCATCCTCGTCCTTGAGTTCGCCCTTGGTGAAGAAGACGGGGACTTTGACATCCTCCCCATCGAACGTGCCCTCCAGCACCGCGTAGCTGAGGAACTTGCAAGCGTCGTATTCATCTTCACTGACGCTCACGTCTTCAAACTTTTCAGTCGAGCCTTTCACGTAGGCTTCTTTATTCTCGAGGACCTTGCTTAGCTCGGTATCCTCGAGCTCCTTCGAGTCATCGCAATCGGCGTTGGCGCTCGAAGAGGACGTGCTGCTCGATGTCGACGTGGCCTTCGAAGAAGTAGGCGCCGCCGAACTCGTCGTGGACTCGGCGGCAGCCTCGATGAATGCTGGCTCCTCGGCTTCCGTCAGCGCACCGCCGATGAGGCTGCACGAGCTCATCAGGAGCCCGGCGGTGGATACAAGTGCAAGAACTGTCAATCGGGTGGACATGGTACTTACCTCCGGCTGTTAGGGACTTAAGAATTGATTGCTAAGAAGTTGGGCGTTGCCTTGGAGCCTACTGGCGCATTGTGATGTGCACTACTTTTCTGGGGAAAGCTCCACTGTCTGCATGCCGCGCATGGCGTGTTTTAGCGAAGCTCTTTCCACGCTTCTATGCTTCTTGTATGATCTGTGCGCTTGTAGACTGCGGCGGCCACTTCACCGACGCCCACACCACTGCCCTCATTGAGGCCTCCCAGCGCGGAATACGCGTCGAGCACTTCCGCTTCGCAGAGGTTCCCAGCCGGCAGGAGTTGAAGGCTATTGATACCCTGGCCAGCGAGATTCTCCCGGAAGACCCCACCCCATCGCTGGATGAGATTGCCGCGCAGCCGGACGTGAGCCACCTTGGGGCGCCGGGGCCAGCGCCCCAGGCACCGTTCCTGCGTGAGCCGCTGCGCGTCGTGGTCATTGGCAACGACGCCGCGCTGAGCGCCGTGCTGACGCGCATGATGCGGGCGGATTACCTGTGGGCCGAGGTAGGCTACGTCCCAACTGGGGAGCGCTCCACCGCGGCGCTGAATTGGGGCCTGAAATTGCCAGAACCGGGGCAAGTTCTCGACGAGCGAGGTGCTGCCTCGGAGGAGGCTCTCACCTTTGCCATGACCGCACCCGTCAAGCCAGTGCCGCTCATCCGCAATGATGCGGGCCTCGCCGTGGCGGGTTCGGCAACGATTGCGGAGTGGTCGAACGAGGAGATCACCGGTGAGATCATCGTTGACGATGCCGTGCTGCTGCGCGCAGACCGCGAGAAGGATGTCTTCGGTGCGAAGCTCGTGCCGATGACGGATGCGCCGGGCATCGTGGCGGCGAAGGCGGTGACAAGTTTTGAGGCGGACGCAGCGCCGCGCCGTGGGCTCTTCGCCCGCATGCGCAAGCCTGCCCAACCAGGGCAGCTCGACCCATCCAGCGTCGTGCAGGGCCGGGCGGTACAGGCAGGGGGGCCGGCGCTCAGCGTCAACGTCGATGGAGTCCGCGCCAAGAGGCCGGTCAAGCGCGTGACGTTCTACCGTCACCTGCGGGACCTACAGATAGTCCGGCCCTAATTCTCGCGGTTGAAGGAAAACGAAAGAAGGATTCGGCCAGCATTACCTTTTCGGCACTAGGCTCGAAACCGAATCCTCACCGCATGCGCATTGTGCAATGCACCTAGGCGGTCTGCGGAAGACTCTACCACTCCCCCGTGTTCCCTACGAAGCTGGTTGGAAGCGCACACATACCCCAGTTTTGTGCAGCTGAGGCGTGACCTTTTAGCCCTAGTCCTCTTCCCGCACCTCCGGCGGGTAGGCCGGGTGCTTCGAGGTGGGTACCAGCTGCGCCACGGCGGACTCACGCGACATGCCGCACACCATGAGCAGGTCCACGATGACGGATCGGGTCTGGGCCAGCACAGCATAGGCGGAGAGCACGGCTTCCTCGCCGGCGACGTCCATCGAACAGCGCGCAGCCAACTGGCGCAGGCGTTTGACTATCTCCGGAATGGCATGCGCCTCATCCACGCGGCGCTCATGCGCAGTTTGGTGCGTATAGAGGTCGGAGAGCTCCATCGTGATGTCGGCTAGCTCGTCGATAAGCTCCACTTGCTCGGCTGTGGCGTGGTCGCCGTCCTCGGCGAGCACGAGCGCGCGGCGGGAGAGCACGCGGGTGCCGCGAACCACGTTATCGACGGGCGTAAGGATGCGCTCCAGCGAGCGGACGTTGCGCTGCGAGCTCCACAGGAAGGGCGAGAGTTTTGCGGTCTCCGCACCGCCTTTGGTGGCGTTGAGCATGTTGTTAATGTCGTCCTGCGTGCCGCGCACGGCATCGCGGGCCTCCATGATGGTTTCGGGATCATTGTCCGCAAGGCCCCTGGAGACATCGGAGAGGACCGAGGCCGTAATGCCCAGGACCTTCGAGACTTCCGAACGGCCCGCCCGCAGGGGTGAGGAGGGAATCAGCACAATCATCGTGAGGCCGATGACCGCGCCGATGATGGCGTCGATGGCGCGGGAGAGCCCGCCCATTTCTTCCGGCGGAAGAATGGTGGCGATAAGGATGGCAGCGATGACGATCTGGTTGCTCACCATCTGCGAACCCGTGACAAAGGAGCCGATCACCAGCGCCAGACCGATGATGATGGTCATGTGGATGGGGCCGGTTCCGAGGGCGTCGACAAGCAGCGTGCCTACCAACACGCCCACGATGCCGCCGATGGACATGTCGACGGCGCGCTTGAGGCGGTCACTGCCCGAAAGGCCGAGGATGATGATGACGGCCATCGGGGCAAAGAAGGGCTGCTCGTGGCCGAAAAAGTCATGCGCAACATAGAACGCCAAACCGGCACCGAGGGTGCTCTGAATCATGAACACCAGGCGGTTGCGAATACGCGTGAAGCGCGACTTCAGAGATTTATCCACCAACCGCAGCTGCTCGCGGGTAGTCCTGCGGACGCGTTTGGCTCCCGGTGACGAATTCGACGATGACTCTTGCGCTTCCATGATTCCGGTATTTTACGCGTTCTGATGATGGGGTTGGGTATGCAAAAGCCACCCCTCGAGGGCGAAGGGTGGCTTGTTGAGATGTGCTGAATCAGCACGGCGTCCAGGAGGAGCCGGCGTCAGCTGAGCGTTGGTTTACTTAGAAACGGTCTTGCCCACGGAGTGCAGGTCGGTGCAGGCCTCAACCACGCGGTCAGCCATGCCCTGCTCAGCCTTCTTCATGTAGGAGCGCGGGTCGTAGACCTTCTTGTTGCCAACCTCGCCGTCGATCTTGAAGACGCCGTCGTAGTTAGCAAACATGTGGCGGGCAACCGGGTTGGTGAAGGCGTACTGGGTGTCGGTGTCCACGTTCATCTTGACCACGCCGTAGCCCAGAGCCTGCTCAATCTTCTCCTTCTCGGAGCCGGAGCCGCCGTGGAAGACGAAGTCGAAGGGCTGGGAGCCTTCTTCCAGGCCGAGCTTCTTCACGACGGTCTTCTGGCCCTCATCCAAGACCTCCGGGCGCAGCTTCACATTGCCCGGCTTGTAGACGCCGTGGACGTTGCCGAAGGTAGCGGCCAGCAGGTAGCGGCCCTTCTCGCCGGTGCCGAGGGCATCGACGGTCTTCTCGAAGTCCTCCGGGGAGGTGTAGAGGTTTGCGCCGGCCTTGGCCTGAACGCCGTCCTCTTCGCCGCCGACGACGCCAATCTCAACCTCGAGGATGATGTTGGCGTTGTGGGCCTTCTCGAGGAGCTCCTGGGCGATCACGAGGTTCTCATCGATTGGGATAGCGGAACCATCCCACATGTGGGACTGGAAGAGCGGAAGCTCGCCGCGGTCAACGCGCTCCTGGGAGAAGGCGATCAGCGGGCGCACGTACTCATCCAGAACTTCCTTCTGGCAGTGGTCAGTGTGCAGCGCAACGTTAATGCCGTAGTGCTTTGCAGCCTCGTGAGCGAAGGCAGCCAGTGCCTTGGCGCCGGCAACCTTGTTCTTCACGGACAGGCCGGAACCGAACTCGGCGCCGCCGGTGGAGAACTGGATGATGCCGTCGGACTCAGCCTCGGCGAAGCCGCGGAGTGCGGCGTTGATGGTTTCGGAGGAGGTGCAGTTAATTGCCGGGAATGCGAAGCCGCCCTTCTTGGCGGTATCCAGCATCTGGTTATAAACCTCAGGGGTTGCAATAGGCATGAAATTCCATCCTTTGGAGTTGCTGTGCAGTAAGCCGTGCCGTCTCACAAACCAGCGAAACAACACGTTCCAACATCCAAGTATGCCTGTTATTGTGGTTTTCCGCCGCGAGAAGCGGTGTGACCTCACTTAAACCCCGGCTCCCACGGGCTTAAACAGCCCCTTTAGCTGGGCAAATCCTGCTGTCAGGCGGATTCTGACTTGTACTTCACAATTCGGGTGCAGGCTTCCAACAACATCCAACCGGACAATTGAACGGACAAATCGCGCTCGGCCACGCGGATAATGCCCACCTTCTGGCCTAAGGAGGAAGGCCCAAAACCGTAGTTGTGGGGCAGCTTCGCATCCGCGGTCCAGTCGGAGCCGAAAATGGGCAGACCATCCACCTCAAGGCGGTGTTCCCACACGGATTCCGCCGAGGCCGTCACCAGCCGCGCGGCCAACTTCTTCGTCGCGCGGTTAGCCGGGGAATCACCCGGCAGGCGCACCGCCACGTCAGCCAGGTAGCGGGCCAGGATGCCTTTGAAGAGGCCGCCGTCGCCGTCGCCAGTCTGCCAATCAATGACACCCGTATACGTTGCCATTCCCGTGGCCACCGCTTGGACCAGGCCGCGGATCCGGGTGGTGTAGTCCATCATGTCCGCGGCGAGCTCGGCCTCATGAATGGTGTCGATGTCCTCCACGGAGCGCAGGCCCGTCTGCTTCCGCAGCGCCAGCACAATCTCCAAGCAGGCACCGAGCACCACGCCCTGGCAGTAGGGGTGGATGTTGCGGACGATTTCCTGCCCGTCCATGCGCATGCGGATGCCGTCCATGACGAAGCCATCGTCATCGATCAGGTGGTCGTAGATCCAGTCCACGATGTGGCGGGCCTCGTCCACGCGCCCCATGCGGGCGAGCATGATGGCGCCCGGCCCGTTAGAGGGAACGTTGAGGAAGGTCTCGCCTTCGCGCCACGGCAGGACGCCCACCTGGGAATCGATGCCATCGCGGATGTTGTGCTGCAGGGTGCCCAACTTCTTGTAGGGGCGCTGCTTCTTCAGTTCACCGGCACGGGAAATAGCCAGGGCCATCCAGGCCTTGTCGTCGTAGTAGCGGTTCTTCGTCAGCGCACGGAGGTTGCGTACGTGGATGCCGCGGATGGTATCGGAAATGCGCGCGCGGCGGGCCTTGGTGTTCTTGCGCAAGGCGGCGTCGACAAGACAGTCCAAATAGTGCGCCTGCCACCAATAATGCCAGTGCACAAAGAGCGATTCTTTGGTGGTGGGTGGCCAACTCACCACGGCAAGGTTGGTACGGGGCAAGCCCCACACGGCTTGCGCGTGGCGCTCGTTGATGGCTGTCTCCGCGAGGTCAGCGCGGTGGGACCATTTCTCTAACACTGTTGTCTCATCATTCTTAAATGTGAATTCGTTACCTAGATGTAAACACAGTGCGCGGGATCTCACCAAGCTTTTGATAAATCCGCATGCTGGCGAATCCACGCATGCATGGCGATGCCTGCGGCCACGCCCGCGTTGATGGAGCGAGTCGAACCAAATTGCGCGATGGAACAGGTCATCAGCGCCGCATCTTGTGCCTCTGGGCTCACCCCCGGCCCCTCCTGCCCGAAGAGGAGCAGGCAGCGCTCGGGCAATTCCGCGGTCTCCAGTGGAACGCTCCCGGGGGTGTTATCGATGGCCACGACGGTTAAGCCTTGGTCGGCGGCCCAGGCCATCAGATCGCTGACGTTCGCGTGGTGCATGAGGTGCTGGTACCTGTCCGTCACCATGGCGCCGCGCCGGTTCCAGCGGCGCCGGCCCACGATGTGGACGGTGTCGACAGCAAAGGCGTTGGCGGTGCGCACCACGGTGCCGATGTTGGAATCGTTCTCGAAGTTCTCGATGGCGATGTGCAGGGCATGCCGGCGCTTATCGATGTCCTCCCGGATCGCCTCGCGCGTCCAGTAACGGTAGGCGTCGACGACGTTGCGACGATCCCCCTCCGCGAGCAGCTCGGGATCGTACTTCTCCGCCTCCGGGCCCTGCGGGAGCGGGCCCTCCCAAGGGCCAACGCCGTGGCGGCCCTCATTCCACTCGGTAGGGCCCTTGGCTTCCGCTTCGTCCTCGGGCTTAGGCAAGGTCGAGGTCCTCAAGGCCCAGCAGGTAGCGGTACTCCAAGCCCTCGGCGGCGATGGCATCGCCAGCACCGGTGTTGCGATCCACCACGGTGGCCACGCCGACGACCTCAGCGCCCGCCTTGCGCAGCGCCTTCACCGCGGTCAGTGGGGAGTTGCCGGTCGTGGTGGTGTCCTCGACGACGAGCACCTTCTGACCCTCAACGTTAAAGCCCTCGATCTGGCGCTGCATGCCATGCTTCTTGGCTTCCTTGCGGACGACGAAGGCATCGATATCGCGGCCGTCGGCGTGCATGATGGCCAACCCGACCGGGTCCGCGCCCATGGTCAGACCACCAGCGGCGGCGTAGTCCCAGTCGGCGGTGAGCTCACGCAGCAGCGCGCCGATAAGCCGCGAGGCCTCGTGCTGCAGGGTGGCGCGGCGCAGGTCCACGTAATAATCGGCCTCCTTGCCGGAGGACAGCGTGACTTTGCCGTGGACGACGGCCAGCTCCTTCACCAGCTCTGCTAGGCGTTGCTTCTTCTGCTGATCCAGGCTCATCGCTCGCTCCTTAAAGTCTGTGGCTTTATAGCCTTGAAAAATCCGCCCTGTAGTTTACCCTCTTGTCGCACGCTTGCCCGCGACTAGTGCTGGTGCCGGGCCGGCAGGTCTAGTCGAAGATGGAGGAGCCGCCGTCGAAACGGCGTGGGAGGCGGGCCTGGTTGTTTTCGGGGGCGGGGTGTTCGTGGCCGTCGGCAATCGCGTCCACCTCGTCCGCACCCAAGCTGGAATGGTCGATGGTGCCGCGGGCCTCGCTGGTGGTGCGGCTCGGCATGACCACCGGTTCGGTGGGGCGCTGGATGGTCGGGGTATCGAGGGAATCATCACGATCCGGAACTGCCGTGGGCCCGGTCGGCTCCGGTTGCGGGGGCTCCGGGATATCGCGGCTCGGGTCGAGCTCATCAACGCGCAGCACCTGGGCAGCCTCGGAGCGCGGTGGGAGCACGCGGGCGGAATCGGCGAGCAAAGACAGCGGTTCGAGCAGCGCTTCCCACTCTGCGCTGCGCGCCTGCCGAGTGGTCTGGGCAAGCGCCCACTCCCCCTCCATCCACACGGCGGTCACCGCGGCGGGAAGGCGCCTCAGCGCGTCAGTGACGCGGGCATCGATGAGGCGCTGTCCCACGCCGGCGTCGGTGGCGAAGACCTCGAAGCCTTCCTCCTCACGCACGTACACCAGATCCTCAGAATGGTTCTCCGCTTCCTCGCCTGCTCGGCGGAAATCCACCACGATGTCGGAGGCCGCGCCGGTGCGCATGGCCATGACGGGGATTGAGCCCATGTCGAAGAGCAGCGTCTCATGGCCGCGGACGCTTCCGGCGACGATATCCCGGGGTTCCTGGCCGCGGGCGGCTGCGCCGCGGGTCCACTCATCGGCGAGGTAGGAATCGTGCTTGATGTATTCCCAGCCGCGCTGCTGGCCAAAGGCTTTGCGCTCGCGGCGGGCGCTGCCCGGCACGAGGTGCCTGGCGCGCTCTGCGCGCTCGGCAAAGCTGTGCACCGGTGCCGGTTCTGCGCTTGCTTCTACGGCCGGCTCTGCCTCAGGTTCCGGGGCGGGCTCCGGCTCGGTTGCGATGGCGGGCTCTACTGTGGGCTCGGGTTCTTCGGCGAGCACAGGTTCGGCCTCGGGCTCTGGGGAGGCCTCTGCGGTTGCTTCGGGCTCAGCGGGTTCAGTCTCAGCAGGTTCAGGCTCGGCGGATTCAGGGGCCGCGGCATCAGCTGCGCCGTCGGCAGAATCGGCGGCAACGGCGTCGGCAGAGGCGCCGGGATCGGTGACGGTGTCGGTTGCTGCGTCACCGGCGGAGTGCGCGGCGCGCTGGCGCTGATCCAGCCAGAGCACGATCACACCGGCCGCGAGCGCGAGGGCGGCGAGGGATAAGAGTACGAAAGGCATCATTGACCGACTCTAATCGCCCGGCGCGCCCCATTCGCGCTGACGCGCTGGTCACGCGCGGATTCTAGACGTGCTCGCGGTCGCCGCGCTCCACGGGATTGGCCGGGTTGGCCGACCACTGTGACCAGCCGCCAACGAAGTGGCGCAGGCCGGTAAAGCCCACGTGCTCCAGAACGGCAATGGTGAGCGCGGAGTGATTGCCGGAGCCGGAGTAGATGATGGCGCCGTCCACGTTCTCCTTGGTCACGCCGTGCTGGTCAAGTATCTCCAGGATTTCTTCCTTGGACTTCCACACGGTGATGTCCTGCGTGTGGAAGAGGCGCTCGGGCAGGTTGACCGCGCCCGGAATGTGGCCGGCCTTCAGGTCGAGGTTCTCGCGGCGGCCGGCGAAGCGGTTGCGCGTGCGAACGTCGAGAAGCAGGCCCTTGTGTTCCTTGACTTCATCGATGGTGGCCGTGGGCATCGAGCCCGGCTTCACTTTAAGGTTCGAGGTCATGCCCAGGTTGCCCGGACCGGTGAGCGTGGGCATCGCCTGGGCGCGCCAGTTGGACAGGCCGCCGTCGAGAATGCGGACGTTCTGGATGCCCGCCCAGCGCAGCGTCCACCACGCGCGACCGGCGAAGAGGCCGCGGCCTTCGTCGTAGACCACGACCTCGCTATCCTCACGCAGGCCCCAGTGATCGATCCACTCTTGAATCTTCTCGGTCTGTGGGAGTGGGTTGCGCCCCACCTTGGAGCCGGGCAGGCCCACGAAGGCCGAGGCGGCGTCGGCGTACTGGGCAGTCGGAATGTGGAGGGAGGAAAACTGATTGAAGGCCTCGCCTTCCCCTGGTGCCCAGAGGGAAGCGAGGATGGTCGTCTTATCACCGCGGTAAATCTTCTCACTCAACTCGTGAGGGGAGATCAAAATGCTCATGCCCCTAGATGATAGGGGCATGAGCGGGTGCTGGCGACCGGTGAGCGCCGCTTATGCGGTGCGGGCAGCTAGCTCGAGGTGCTCGCCGCCGTCGGCGACGTCAACGTGCACGGTATCGCCGTCCACGATGTCACCGGCCAAGAGCTTCTTGGCCAGCTGGTCGCCGATGGCCTGCTGGATCAGGCGGCGCAGCGGGCGGGCACCGTAGGCCGGGTCGTAGCCGCGCTCCGCCAGCCACAGCTTGGCGGCATCGGACACGTTTAGCGTCAGGCGGCGGCCGGACAGGCGCTCGGCCAAGCCCTTGAGCTGGATGTCCACGATGCCGGTGAGCAGATCCGAGGTCAGCGGCTCAAACATCACGACATCATCGAGACGGTTGATGAACTCCGGCTTGAAGCTGCGCTTGACCGCCTCCATGACCTCTTCCTTGGTGCCGCCGGCACCCAGGTTCGAGGTCAGGATGATGACCGTGTTGCGGAAGTCCACGGTACGGCCCTGGCCATCGGTCAGGCGGCCTTCATCGAGCACCTGGAGCAGCACGTCGAAGACGTCCGGGTGGGCCTTCTCGACTTCGTCGAAAAGCACCAGCGTGTACGGGCGGCGTCGCACCGCCTCGGTGAGCTGGCCGCCGGCGTCGTAGCCCACGTATCCCGGAGGGGCACCGACGAGGCGGGCCACGGAGTGCTTCTCACCGAACTCGGACATGTCGATGCGGACCATGGCGGATTCATCGTCAAAGAGGAAGTCCGCCAGAGCCTTCGCCAGCTCCGTCTTACCCACGCCTGTCGGGCCGAGGAAGAGGAAGGAACCGGTCGGGCGGTTGGGGTCAGCCACACCGGCGCGGGCGCGGCGAACGGCGTCGGACACCGCGGTGACGGCCTCCTTCTGGCCCACCACACGCTCACCCAACACGGACTCCATGTTGAGCAGCTTCTCGGTCTCACCCTGCAGCATCTTGCCGGCCGGGATGCCGGTCCAAGCGGAGACGACCTCCGCGATGGTATCCGGAGTGACCTCCTCAGTGAGCATGGTGTTGTGCTGCTGCTGAGCCTTCTCCTCAGCAGCGGCCAGGTCCTTCTCCAGCGGCGGCATCTTGCCGTAGTTGATCTCAGAGGCCAGTGCTAGGTCACCATCGCGCTCCGCGATTTCGGCCTGGCGGCGCAGATCCTCCAGCTGTTCCTTGATGGTCTGCACATCATCGATGGCCTTCTTCTCATTGGCCCAGCGGGCCTTGAGCTCGCCGAGCTTCTCGCGCTCATCGGCCAGCTCTTGCTGAAGTGCGGCCAGGCGGTCCTTCGAAGCTGCGTCCGACTCCTTCTTTAGGGCCAGCTCCTCAATTTCGAGGCGGCGGACGATGCGCTCCAGCTCATCAATCTCCTGCGGGGAGGAGTCAATCTCCATGCGCAGGCGGGAGCCGGCCTCATCGACTAGGTCGATGGCCTTATCCGGCAGGAAGCGGTTGGTGATGTAGCGGTGCGAGAGCTCCGCGGCAGAAACCAGGGCTGAGTCCTGAATGCGCACGCCGTGGTGTACCTCGTAGCGCTCCTTGAGGCCACGGAGGATACCGATGGTGTCCTCCACGGAAGGCTCAGCGGCGTAGACCTGCTGGAAGCGGCGCTCCAGGGCGGCATCCTTCTCGATGTACTTGCGGTACTCGTCGAGGGTGGTGGCACCGACCAGGCGGAGCTCGCCGCGGGCCAGCATGGGCTTAATCATGTTGCCGGCATCCATGGAACCTTCACCGGTGGCACCGGCGCCGACGATGGTGTGCAGCTCATCGATGAAGGTGATGATCTGCCCATCGGAAGCCTTAATCTCATCGAGCACGGCCTTGAGGCGCTCCTCGAACTCGCCGCGGTACTTCGCGCCGGCGACCATGGAGCCGAGGTCCAGGCTCAGCAGGGTCTTGCCCTTGAGGGATTCCGGGACGTCACCCGCCACGATGCGGCGGGCTAGGCCCTCCACGATGGCGGTCTTACCCACGCCGGGCTCACCGATGAGCACCGGGTTATTCTTCGTGCGGCGGCTGAGCACCTGGACCACGCGGCGGATCTCCTGATCGCGGCCGATCACCGGGTCAATCTTGCCCTCGCGGGCGCGGGCGGTGAGGTCCGTGGCGTACTTCTCCAGAGCCTGGAACTGCTCCTCGGGGTTCTCCGAGGTCACCTTGGCCGCGCCGCGCACGGAAGGGAAAGCGCCCTTGAGCGCGTCATAGGTGGCACCGCGGGAGGTCAGCAGCTCGGCGGCATCCGACTTGGAGCCCGCAATAGCGGCGAGCAAGACCTCGGTGGAGACGAACTCATCACCGAGCTCACCCGCCAGCTCCTGAGCGCGGGTGAGGACGTTGAGGGCGTCGCGGTTAAAGTTCGGGTTCGCCATGTTGGCGCCCTCGGCCTTCGGGAGGGCGTCGATAAGCTGGCGCGCCTCTTTGAGCACCGTCTCCGGATCCACACCGGTGGCCTTGAGCACCGGGGCGGCAATGCCGTCCTTCTGCTCAAGGATGGCTGCTAAAAGGTGTGCCGGGCGGATGTCCGGGTTACCGTTGGCGGAGGCCGTCTGCAGCGCTTGCTGCAGGGCCTCCTGAGTTTTAGTGGTGGGGTTAAAAGAACTCATTGTTGTGTTTCTCCGTTTCTACTGTTTGTCCAAACCTTCCCGCAACAACAGTGGCGAAGGAAGCTTCACTGTCTATAACGCCACAGAACTTGAGTCTGTTCCACTCAACTAGAACTTTTTTAAATTTCCATGTCTACGCCAGGTTGATCGGCTCACACTCAAGTTTCCCTTTTCCGCTGATATGGCGTGCCTTTACTGACACGCCGCCTATCCTGGCACGCCGTGGGCACAAGAAAACCGGCCCCTCTGCCCTGCTGGATTCAGCAGAACGGAAGAGCCGGTGTTTATCTACGTTTATCTACGATTAAACGGGCTAGATAGTCTGCGGCTGCTTGCCGGGAAGATCGTAGGCAAAGGTCGCTAGGACCACGCCCGTCACAAAGTAATAGATGGACCACTTTTCCTCGAGGTCGATACCACGGAACTCACCCATAGAAGCTAGGTGGCACATGCCGTCAGCACCGGCCCACAGGGTGAAGTTCTTGATATAAACCAGGCGATCCTCCGGTTCGTACCCGGCCTCCCGCAGCGCTTCGCGGGCAAAACGCATCAACAATGCGAAGGACACACCCATCTTGGTCTGTTCCTCGCCATCCGCACTCAGCGGCACCACGGACCCAGAGGCAGCGGCGATGCAGGCGCTATAACGTTCGGGGTAGGTCACCGCGTAATCGAAGTAGGCCACCGCTACGCACAGGAGCTTGTCGACGGCCGATGCATCCTCCGGCAGCTGCTCTAGGAGGTAGAGGCTGCGGGCTTCCAGCTCACAGTCGGTTTCCTGATCCACGGATTCACGCAGCACGAAGTCATTGTCCACCAACGAAGCAATGAACACATCGGAGACCTCGAAGTACTCGGCCACGTTCTCGATGGTCACTGCCTTCAGCCCGTCGCGCGCCGCCAGCTGGATAGCGCGTTCCATGACGGCCATGCGCGCGCGTTCCGCAGGAAGCTTCTGTAAATCCTCAATCGCAGAGATATCGAGAGCTGGATCGCGGTCCGGAACAAAGCCGGCGAGCATCGCACGGTAATCCTGCATAGGATCACGCAGGCTCGACATTTCTAGCGACTCCGCCGCCTTGAACAGCGTTCCGATGAGCGCCTTGCATACCTCGCGCAGGTTGAAGCGCCGCACCACCGAGTGTTGGTGCCGCAGTACGCCGAGAACACTGAGGTGTGCCATGCCATGAACAGTGGCCAAGGTAGCAACGCTGAGCTTTGCCACCGATTCGAAACACACATCGCTTCCAACCTGGATTTTTTCCTCCGTCGCGATGAGCGCGATGGTTTCATAGATCAGGTCCAAGGTCCGGTTATAGGACAAATTGCCCTGCAAGAGAGCCTGCCATTCGTCCTCGAAGACATAGGCCTTCTTTTCAAAGAGGTAGCGAAACAGCTCCGGCTCACGCTCGGCGTACTCGTAATAGGCCTCAGTAAAAGTTGTCAGTTTGGTAAAAAGATCGGCGTAGCCTGGGGCCGCATCGAGCGTTTCCTCAAGAAACTTGACCTTGCGGTCAGTCACATATTCGGGGATCGCCCGCACGATGGCCTCGCGGTCAGGAAACTCCGCAAGCACCTGAGCAGCACTAAGCTCCGCCAGCTTGGCCACGGATTCGACGGAGATGGCCTCATCTCCCTCCGCAGCTCCGATATGAAGCGCAGACTCGAGTACACGCTCACGAAGTGAGTCTTCATAAAGAAAATGCATACGGCTTCCTAAGTTTGCGCTCACATAGAGGAAGAAAGGTAGACACTGGGCGAGCGCCACGCTAATAACTCCTTAATTTTACCCCTATCTTCAGTTAAAGAGCAATGTGTTCAACAAGCTCTCCTTCAGTCAAGTCACACCCTTACCAATAAAACAATCCCCCAGGCCACGACCTGGGGGATTGCGTGCGAAGGGTTTGGCGTCTACTTCGATGAGCCGACGTGCCCGATGCCTTCCTTGAAGATGGTGCCGCGCGGCGGCATCATTCCGGTGAACTTGAACACGAGGTAGATGACCACCGCGATGCCCAGGGAGATCCAGCCAAAGCCAGCGGTGAAGCCGTACATGACGGACAGCGGCGCGATGATGGTCCAGGAAATCTCGAAGGGGCCGAAGCCGATGTAGGCCATGCCGTACTCCGACAGCGTGCCGGACTTGAGCTTGGGGTCCACGATCTTGAGGATCGCAATACCGGTGGCCACGGTGGCCGTGGCCCAGCCCCAACCGAAGATGCCGCGCTCAATCCAGCGCTCACCGAAGAACTCGGCGGGGAACCACATCAGGAAGAAGATGCAGTAGATGGTGCCCAGAACGAAGAGCAGCAGGAGGGCCTGCCAGTAGGCCGCGACAGCTGCCGGCACGATGGCCGCCACACCAAAGGCAATGAGGTAGTCAGTCGCCGCACCGGAGACCGAGCTCACCGTGTCCTTATCCAGGTAGTCCTTAGCACCCACCATGTTCATCACGGCGCGGAAGAGCAGGCCCACGACCATGGACATGGCAAACAACGGGATGGAGACGTTCTCCCAGATGGAGGCGATGCCCTTGTTAATGCCGTAGGCGGTCATCACGGTCAGGGCGATGAAGCCAACGTGGAGGGTGATGGGCTCGATGGCGGAAGGGTTCGTCGTCGCGCGGCCCAGCGAGGGGCGATCCTCCAGGCGCGAGATGTAACCGCGGCGCAGCTCCTCCGGGAGCTGCTTCGGAACGTGTGAAACCTTGCCCTTGCGGATGCCCCAGTTACCCGCAATGATGCCGCCGACGATGGCGGCCAAGGTACCCACGGTAGCGGAGGTAAAGCCCAGCGAGGAGGCTGCCTCAGCGCCCACGCCCTCCAAGGCACCGCCGACGGCCGCGGCGGTACCGAAACCGCCGGTAAAGCCAACGGGCAGCATCATGCCGAACCAGTCGGGCGTGTCGAAAGTAGGCTTAAACAGCAAGAGGCCAAGGATGATGAACAGGCCCCACTGGCCGGTGAACATCATGGTGGAATAGCCCCACATGTTGCGAGCGCCCTTGCCCATGTTGCCGCCCATCTCCATGGAGAAGGCCATGGAAGCGAAGACCACGGCGATGAGCAGTGAGGTGTAATCACCGAGGTTCTCGGAAAAACCGATCCAGCCCAAGACATTGGGCCCCAAGAGCAAGCCGAGCAGGCCCGCGGTGATGGGGGCAGGCAGCAGCAAGTCCTGGAATACGAACTTGATCTGGTGGCGCAAAACGTTGCCGATAACCATGAGCAAGGAAATCCAGCCCACGTCGGTCATGATTGTGTACGCAGAGAAATCTTCCATGCGAGATCTTCCTTCCATGCCGCGCATCGCGGCATCCTTGAGACGAGACTCACCCACTTTCGGGAAATGAACCGTAGATTACACTACAACTCCCTCCCCGCTTTGCCACCCCTGACGTATAACCCTAGGGGGTTTTGGCGCTACCCCCAGGCGCTAGGATGGGCGGGCATGAGGGAACTGGGTGAGCACCTGCGCAACCATGCCGAGGACTATCGCGATGCAGTACACAGGCACTTTTTTGCCACCGTGGCCGAATCCCGCCAAGTCTTTGCTCTGTCGATGAAAGACACGCACCCCTCCATGGCCCCGGCACTCGCGTGGGTGCTGGAAAATGTGGAGGACGGTGAGGTTCGGGGGGACGTCGCCAAGCGCCTAGCGCAGATGGGGCGTGATCATCGCCGCCACGGTTTCCCCCCTGAGGTGTATCCCAAATTCGAGGATTCCCTGGTGCAGGCGCTTACGGTGCTGGGACTGACGCCGCACCAGCACGACGTGGCAACGCGCACCATTTCCAGCGTGTGTTCAATCATGCGCAGCGCCGCCCAGGAGGCGGATGTCGCCGGCACTCCCCCTGCTCACAGCGCCCAGGTCGTGGCGGTGGACAAGCCTAACCGGAACACCGCTGTGGTCCGGCTGGAATCCGGCATGGCGCTGGACTACCGCGCGGGCCAGCACGTACCGGTGACCTCGCAGCTCACGCCCGGCACCTGGCGCCCCCTGACCCCGGCAGCGCCCTCCGATGATTCAGGGCAGCTGACATTCCACCTTGCGCTGGCGGGTGAGGCCTCCTCGATGCTGGCGAAGGCCCAGCCGGGCGATTGGTGGACGCTGGGCATGCCCGCCGGTGAGCCACCGCAGCTCGATTCCGAGACCACTCTCATTTCCTTCGGCACCGGGTGGGCAGGCGCCCGGGCGCTGCTTCTCGACGCCCTGGGGAGCACCCTCCCCTCCGGGCTCGAGGTCTATGCCGTGGCCCCCTCGCCGGGCGAGCACTATGAAACGGAGTTTCAGGCCAACCTGCAGGCCCTGGTTCCGGAGCTCACTCTGCGGCACATCGTTCGGGATTCGCAGGATCCCTGGCTGCTCGGAGCACGGCCGCTGGCCGCCGGGTTCAACCCAGTGGTGGCCAATGAACCGATGGAACCGGTGCTCGCGGCGGGAACGGACCGCCGCTTCGTGCTCATCGGTCCTGCCGATCGCGTCGAACTAGCGCGCGCGGCGCTGCTCGACGGTGGCGTTTCGGAGGAGGCAATCACCACGGATAGCTGGCAGCGTGGCCACGAGTGGGCGGCCTCAGCCGCAGAGCTCGACGGCTGGGGCCATGACTGGGAGGCCTGGGCGGCGTGGAAGAAATCCCAGTGGGCATAGGCGCTCAGAGCGCCTATGCGTGCAAACGTCGCTTAGTCGTACACACGGAGCTTAGGCGTCCAGAACAGGGAGGGACTCACGAACCTTCGTCACGGTGTCTGGGTCCACCTCGCCGTAGAGGAGCTCCGGCTCATAACCAGCCTCGGCGAGGCGCGTGCCATCCGGCGCCACGAGGACGGAGTGCCCGATGCCAGTGGGCCCGGAGGCCTCCCCCGCCTTCGCCTCCCCACCGGGACGAGCCTGGCCCGCGGCCAAAACATAGGTCGTGGAATCGAGCGCGCGCGCCGCGCTGAGCAGGCGCCACTGCTCCAACTTGCCCGGGCCATCCGCCCAGCTGGTGGGCACGACGATGAGCTGGGCACCCTGGCGGGCTAGCTCCTTGAACTGCTCGGGGAAGCGGATGTCATAGCAGGTGGCGACACCCACGGTGAGCTCCCCGGCGTCGAAGACAACAAGAGACTCACCGGGCCGGACGGTATTGGACTCCTTGTATTTGAAGGCGTCGTACGTATGGATCTTTTCGTAACCGCCGAGCACTCCGGGGCCGGCGATGAGCGCGACGTTGGCCACGCGGTTAATGGTCTTCTCACCCCGTTGGACGGTATCCGCCGGGGCGAACATTCCCAGCACCACGTACACGCCGAGCTCTTCTGCCAGCGCGCGCACGGCGGTGGCGGTGGGGCCGTCGAGTCCCTCCGCGTGCGTATCGAGGCGCCCGGAATCGAAGCTCTGGGTGGTAGCTTCCGGCAGGACGATAAGCTGCGCGCCGTTGTCCGCGGCTTCCCGGATTTTGTCGAGCGCTACTGCGAGGTTGTCCTCAACGTCTCCGGTACTGGTCAATTGAACTGCTGCTACCTTCATGCGGCCCACGGTAGACGAGCCCGGACTAGTTATCCACAGATTTCGTGAATACGCGGCGGCTGCCCTTTACGGCAAGAGGAGTGCTGGCGCAGTCTCGATGCTATGAACCACCTTGACATTGACAGTGCTGCTCGCGAGCAGATCCGCGACCTCTTCGGCCATGCCTGCCCCGCCGCGTTTCCGTCCTTGCAGGAACCTCCCCGTACCGCCCGCGCCCTTGCGCTCCTCAGTGCCCAGTGGGAGGACACCCGGCGGGCAAGTGAAGCGGCTCGGCGGACGCAATTGGAGGAGCTTGACCGTTTCGTGGGGTTGGCCCACGGTCTTGATGTGGAGCTTTCCTCACGTTTGGGAGGAGCGCAATGAGCGCGGCCGGGGCGCTTCGGTTGGAAGCTTTAGGGATGGAACGAAACGCATCTGAGCTGGCGCGTTATATAGATGCGTCACACCATCATTGGGTAGGTCTAGCGATTTCCGGTGCTGCAGCCGATGCCGCGCGGCGTTCCTTGCACCGCGCCAGCGACAGTCTGGTGAATCCCGTGCAGCAGATGCGCTTTGCCGCGTACGTCTTGAGCCTCTACGCACCGTTGCAGGAGAGAATTGAACAGCTGCGCGCACGCGCTGTGCGGCTGGCTTCGGTCCCCGCTTTTGCAGAACCCGCCAGCGTGGCGCTGGGGCAGTTGGACGCGCTTGCCGACGTCCTCGATTGGGCCTGCGCCCGCCAACTCACTGCCCTGTGCACTCCGGAGCTTGCCCAACCACCCAGCCGCTTGGAGGATTTCGGCGACCTCTCACTGACCGAGTTGCACGAGCTCCAGCTGACCATGGCCAGCGAGGAGGTCCGCTCCCTGGCCGCGGCTAACCCGGATGTCACCGTGCTCGAGGCCAGCCCTGGGCGGCTGGTGGCGCTCGTGGACCCAGAGAACATCGGCACACAGGCCGCCCAGGTCAGCACGTTTGTGGGCGGGGTAGGTTCTTCCGATACAGCAAGCTGGCCCACTGCGATGGAGCGCGCACGCGCCATCGCCCGCGCCACCCATGGGCCTACGGTGGCGTGGATTGGCTACTCCGCCCCGCCCACATTGTCCCGCGCGGCGCACGAAGACCCGGCGCGCCGCGGGGCCGCCGAGCTAGGCCGCTTCCAACGCGCCTTGCGGCAGCGCTTTCCTCGGGCTCAGCACATCCTCATCGGCTATTCCTATGGCTCGGTGGTTGTAGGTAAGGCCGCGCAACAGGACTATGTTGCGGATGACGTCGTGCTCGTCGGCAGCCCAGGTGCCTCGGCGGATAGAGCGTCGCAATTGCACGGCCGTGTCTGGAGCGCGCGAAACACCGAGGATCCCATCGCGATTACCACCGGTCCGCATGGTGGCATCCATGGCCCCGATCCCACCTCCCCTGCCTTCGGTGCAACACCTCTGCCAGGTGCTAGCGGGCGTCCGGGCGATCATGGCACCTATTGGAAAGACCCCGCATTCCTGCGGGGTCTGGGCGTCATCGCGCAACGCTATTAGTAGGCAGCCACGTGGCTATTAGTAGGCAGCCACGTGGGGTTGCTGCCTTTTAGAAGAGGCCGGCGTGCTCCTCAGAGTAGGACACCAGCATGTTCTTCGTCTCCTGGTAGTGGGACAGCATCATGAGGTGGTTCTCGCGTCCGATGCCAGACTCCTTGTAGCCGCCGAAGGCGCTGTGCGCCGGGTAGACGTGGTAGTGATTCACCCACACGCGGCCGGCCTGGATTTCTCGCCCGGCGCGGTAGCAGGTGTTCTGGTGGCGCGACCACACACCGGCGCCAAGGCCAAAGTTGGTGTCGTTGGCTATCTGGATGGCTTCCTCGAAGTCCTTGAACGTGGCCACGGAGAGCACCGGTCCGAAGATTTCCTCGCGGAAGATGCGCATGTCATTGGTGCCGCGGAAGACGGTCGGCTCAATGTAGTAGCCGTTTTCCAGGCCCTCCACCTTGTTCACGTGGCCGCCGACGAGAGTTTCCGCACCCTCCTTCGGGCCCACCTCAAGGTATTCGGTGATCTTGTCCATCTGTTCCTGGGAGGCCTGCGCGCCCATCATCGTTTCGGTATCGAGCGGGTGGCCAATCTTGATTTTCTTTACGCGCTCCACCGCCAGTTCTAGGAATTTGTCCGCGATGTCTTCGTGGATCAATGCGCGGGACGGGCAGGTGCAGACCTCGCCTTGGTTGAGGGCGAACATGACAAAGCCCTCCACGCACTTCTCCAGGTAGGCATCGTCCTTGTCCATGATGTCCGCGAAGAAGATGGACGGTGACTTGCCGCCGAGCTCCAGCGTGACGGGGATGACCTTGTCCGCAGCAGCCTTGTTGATGATCTTGCCCACCGGGGTGGAGCCGGTAAAGGCGATTTTGGCGATGCGCTCCGAGGTGGACAGAGCCACGCCAGCTTCTTCGCCGACGCCGTTGACGATGTTGAGCACGCCCTTCGGCAGGAGGTCCTCAATAATCTCAATGAGCAGCAGAATCGATGCCGGGGTTTGCTCAGCCGGCTTCATCACGATGGTGTTACCTGCGGCCAGCGCCGGTGCAATCTTCCACGCCGCCATCAGCAGCGGGAAGTTCCACGGGATAATCTGCCCCACCACACCCAGCGGCTCGTGAAAGTGATAAGCCACGGTGTCCTGGTCGATCTGGGACAGGCGGCCCTCCTGTGCGCGGATGGCGCCGGCGAAGTAGCGGAAGTGATCAACAGCCAACGGGATATCGGCGGCGAGGGTCTCGCGCACAGCCTTGCCGTTCTCCCAGGTTTCCGCGACGGCGATCTTCTCCAGGTTTTCCTCGATGCGGTCCGCGATGCGATGCAGCAGGAGCGCGCGCTCCGCCGGGGTGGTCTTGCCGAAAGTCTCGAAAGCCTTCTCCGCGGCATCGATGGCCAAGTTGATGTCTGCTTCCTTACCTCGGGCCACCTGGCAGAAAACCTCACCGGTCACCGGGGTGATGTTGTCCATGTACTCACCATCGACCGGCGGTACCCACTCGCCGCCGATGTAGTTGTCATAGCGCTCGCGGAAGTTGACGATGGCATCAGGGGTGCCTGGGTTTGCGTACAAAGTCATGTGCCTAGTGCCTTTCTCATGGATTCAGTACCGTAACGGTGGCCGCACGCACAATCGCATCTACACGTGACGGGCGGCACAACTCTGGACGCGAGTGTAGCGATAAGTATTGCCAAACTCACGTTTTCAATGAGGAAAGCTTTTGGGGTCGTTGACCAAAGGCGCCTTGCTGCCAAAGTTCGAAGGCCCAGAGCAATTTTGAACAAGAACTTTGGCAACAACGGCACTTTTTAGGCGAAGAGCACGCGGCCTCAGGCCGAGCAGGGCTGGCTGGGCCCCAAAACAGGAGAACCCCCTCCCACAAGGGAGGGGGAAGTGCCTAGCTGTCGCGGCGTCGGTTGCGACGCGGCTTCCACATCACCACGGATGTCGAACGCGGTACGTGGACCAGCTCGCCGCGCGATGGCCGCACCTGGCTGCGCAAGCGCTCAACTTCGGCCTGCAACTCATCACGCTCGGCGGCGAGGCGGTCACGCTCCGCGGTCAGCTCGATGATGGACTTGATACCAGCCAAGTTCACACCATCATCCTGCGAGAGCGTCTGGATCTTGCGCAAAAGCTCGATATCGCTCTCGGAATAGCGGCGGCCCCCGCCGGAGGTGCGGGCCGGGGAGACCAACCCCATCCGGTCATACGTGCGCAGGGTTTGAGCATGCATGCCAGACAGTTCCGCAGCCACGGAGATGACGTACATCGCCTTGGGCTGCGCCGCATCACTTCGGTTCATCCTGTCTTTGCTCATCACGCACCTCCTCCTAGCGGGCTACCGTGTTGCCGGCCCAGCCGGCACGCGGGTCGAAGCCGGAGTCCTTCTCCGCCTGCGCATAATTGCGCAGCGCCGAGGAGGCAGCGGCATCCAGGGTGGAGGGCACGGTAACTTGTACGGTCACCATGAGGTCACCGGCCTTGCCGCCGCGCTTGGCCACACCGCGGCCCTTCACGCGCAACGTGCGGCCGTCGGGAGTGCCCGCCGGTACCTTCACGCGCACGGGCGAATCGAGGGTCGGCACCGTAATGGTGTCCCCCAAGGCCAGCTCCGCGAAGGAGACAGGGACGGTGACGTGTAGGTCATCGCCCTCCCGGGTGAAGACCTTGTCGGGCTTTACCGTGACCGCCACGAAGAGGTCACCGGACGGCGTGCCATTCGGGCCAGCTTCACCCTGGCCGGCAAGGCGTACCTTCTGGCCATCGATCACGCCTGCGGGGATGCGCACCGTGATCGAGCGGGTGCGGTGCACCGTTCCGGAACCGGAGCAATCAGCGCACGGGTCCTCGGCGCGCTGGCCGGTGCCATCGCAATCCGTGCACGGCGCCGAGAAACCGAAGGTACCGCGCTGCTCAGAGGTGAAACCGGTGCCATCGCACGTCGAGCACGTCGTCAGCTTGCCGCTCTTTGAACCGGAGCCGTGGCACGTGGTGCAGGGAGCTTCGCCGCTGAGCTGCAGTGGAATGGTGGTTCCCTTCGCCGCCTCGCGGAAGTCGAGGGTTATTTGCGTTTCGACGTCGGCCCCCCGCGACGGCCGAGCTGTGTGGCCAGCACCACCGCCGCGGTTGAAAACGCCACCGAAGATATCCCCAAGACCGCCGCCTTGAGACGCTCCTCGAGCGGATCCTCCGAAGATGTCCGAGATGTCGAATTCTTGCGCACCCGGTCCACCCATGTGCGTGGATCGAAACCCGCCGGGAAACCCGGCGCCTCCTCTCCGTCCAAAGCCGCCGCTGCGCATCATGGCCTTGAACTGGTCATAGTCCTTGCGAGTCGCTTTATCTGAGAGCACGTCATAGGCCTCTGCCACCTGCTTGAATTTCTCCGCCGCCGCGGGGTTATCCGGGTTGGCATCGGGGTGGTTCTGGCGGGCCAGCTTGCGGTAAGCGTGCTTAATCTCTTCGGCGGTAGCGGATGAGGAGACCCCCAGATCCGCGTAATAATCCTTGTCTGCCCATTCTGGCTTAGCGTTCACTGGGCATCTCCTCCTTTCAGGAGAGTCGATTCATGGTTGGGTTTTAAGATTTTTTGCTAAGTAAAAAAGCTAACTAAGTAGAGAAAAGAAGAGTGGCGCCAAGGAACATTGAGCCCTGACGCCACCTGCAATACCTATTCTGCGTTGTCCGAGCTATCCGGACTCTCAGCGGTATCGGCTGACTCTGCAGGGTCGGCGATAATCACCATGGCGGTGCGCACAACGCGCTCCCCCACCGTGTAGCCGCGGCGCAGAACCGTGCCGATGACCTGCTCGTCACCGGTGGACAGGTCCTGGACCGCTTCGTGCACCTCGGGGTCGAAGGCATCGCCCTCGGCGCCGAACGGGGTCAGCTGGTTCTTGGTCAGCACGCCCGTGAGCTTGTCCGCGATGGCCTTGAGCGGGCCCTCGTTGAGGTCACCGTGCTGGCGAGCGAGCTCCATGTCATCAAGGATTGGCAGGAAGTCTGCCAAGACCTTGGCCTTGGTGGTCTCGATCACGGCCTGGCGGTCGCGCTCGGTGCGGCGGCGGTAGTTGGTGTACTCCGCGTTGAGGCGCTGCAGGTCCTCGGTGCGCTCAGCGAGCTGAGCTTCCAAGGAGTTTTCCGCAACGGTCTCCTCACCCGCGGCCGCTTCATCGGTGATGTCGCGGGCGGCATCCTCTACCGCGGCCTCTGCCTCAGCGGTGTTCGCCGTGGCGTCATCCACGGCGCCATCGGCAGAAGCGGCCTCGGCGGCGGCAGCCTCCGCAGCCTCAGCGGAGGTTGCCTCAGGGTCGGTATTGGCCGGGTTGCCCGGGTCCTGAGGGGAGGTCATGGTTTACTTCTCCTTGTTCTCGTCGTCCTCGTCTACAACCTCGGCGTCGACGACGTTCGGGTCACCAGCGGCGTCGCCAGCAGCGGCACCCTCGGCACCCGCCTCAGCAGCCTGTGCCTCGTACAGGGCCTTGCCCAGCTCCTGGGACTCGGTGCCGAGCTTCTCGACGGCCGACTTAATCGCCTCGATGTCATCGCCCTTGAGCGCTTCATCGACGGCATCGGCAGCCTCGGTCACGCGGTTCTTCAAATCCTCCGGCAGCTTGTCAGAGTTCTCATCCATGAACTTGCGGGTCTGGTAGGAGGTGGACTCGGCCTGGTTGCGGGTCTCCTGCTCCTCGCGGCGCTTCTTGTCTTCCTCGGCGTGTGCCTCGGCGTCCTTGACCATGCGGTCGATCTCTTCCTGGGACAGGCCGGAACCATCCTGAATCTTGATGGTGTTCTCCTTGCCGGTGGCTTTGTCCTTAGCGGAGACGGAGACGATGCCGTTGGCGTCGATGTCGAAGGTGACCTCGATCTGCGGCACGCCACGCGGTGCCGGGGCAATGCCGCCGAGCTCGAAGGAGCCGAGCAGCTTGTTGGCGGAAGCCATCTCGCGCTCGCCCTGGTAGACCTGAATCTGCACGGAAGGCTGGTTGTCATCAGCCGTGGTGAAGGTTTCGGACTTCTTGGTCGGGATGGTGGTGTTGCGCTCGATGAGCTTGGTCATCACGCCACCCTTGGTCTCGATGCCGAGGGAGAGCGGGGTGACGTCGAGAAGCAGCACGTCCTTAACCTCACCGCGCAGCACGCCTGCCTGGAGAGCAGCGCCGACTGCCACGACCTCATCCGGGTTAACGCCCTTGTTCGGGTCCTTGCCGGTCATCTCCTTGACCAGGTCGGACACGGCCGGCATACGGGTGGAACCACCGACGAGGACCACGTGGTCAACCTGGGACAGGGACAGGCCAGCATCCTTGATGACCTGGTTGAACGGCTCCTTGGTGCGGTCCAGCAGATCCTGGGTGATCTTCTGGAACTCGGTGCGGGACAGGGTCTCATCCAAGAAGAGCGGGTTCTTCTCGGAGTCCACCGTGATGTACGGCAGGTTGATGTTGGCGGACTGGGAGGAGGACAGCTCAATCTTGGCCTTCTCAGCAGCCTCACGCAGACGCTGGACAGCGCGCTTATCCTTGGTCAGGTCAACGCCCTGGGAAGCCTTGAACTTATCGACGAGCCAGTCGACAATGCGCTGGTCCCAGTCGTCACCACCGAGCTGGTTGTCACCAGCGGTAGCCATGACCTCAACAACGCCGTCACCGATCTCCAGCAGGGAGACGTCGAAGGTACCGCCACCGAGGTCGAAGACCAGGATGGTCTGCTCCTGCTCGCCCTTCTCCAGGCCATAAGCCAGCGCGGCGGCAGTCGGCTCGTTAACGATACGCAGGACGTTGAGGCCTGCAATCTGGCCGGCCTCCTTGGTGGCCTGGCGCTGGGAATCCTCGAAGTAAGCCGGGACGGTAATGACGGCGTCGGTAACGTCCTCACCCAGGTAAGCCTCGGCGTCGCGCTTCAGCTTCATGAGCGTGCGGGCCGAAATCTCTTGCGGGGTGTACTTCTTGTCATCGATATCGATGGTCCAGTCGGTGCCGATGTGGCGCTTGACGGAGCGAATGGTGCGGTCAACATTGGTGACCGCCTGGTTCTTGGCGGACTGGCCAACGAGAATTTCGCCGTTCTTGGCAAAAGCCACGACGGACGGGGTGGTGCGGGAACCCTCGGAGTTAGCGATAACGGTTGCCTCGCCACCTTCCAGCACGGATACAACCGAGTTGGTGGTACCAAGGTCAATTCCTACTGCGCGTCCCATAATCTTTTCTCCTTGCGTGTTGGGGTTTGTTTTAAGTTGATAGTGCGCGACTCAACTTCTGCCGCGTCCAGTCAGCGACTCTAACAGAAGCGACACTCAAAGTCATCCAAACCTGAGCGCCGGTCACTCAACCTACACAACGCAGGCAAACTCAAAGTTGTTCCCGATCGACTCAACTTTTTTATTTATCGCCAACACGCTGGGAAAACAAACCCGGTTTGGCGGAGACTCACCCTACAGGGACGATTGCCGGCTCACCGTCCACATCTACAACGCGGACTGACAGCCCATAGAGTTCCTCAATAAGGGCAGGGGTGATGACCTCGCGCGGCACGCCCGCGTCCCGCACCGTTCCATCTTTCATCGCCACGACGTGATCCGCATAGCGCAATACATGCGCCAAATCATGAATGACCGCAATAAGGGTTTTGCTTCCTGCCAGCTGCCGCATCAGCCGCATGAAGGAATGCTGGTATCCAATGTCAAGCGCGCTCGTTGGCTCATCCAAGAAGAGCACAGGCGTTTCCTGGGCGAGGGCCATGGCCAACCAAGCACGCTGACGCTGACCGCCAGACAACGCCGCTACCTCGGCCGTCTCCAGTTGTTCAAGGCCCACCTTTGCTAGCGCACGACTAACGGCACGCTCGTCCTCCTGGCTCCTCCACCCCATAAATCCTTGGTGGGCGAATCGCCCGCGCGCAACCAGTTCCCTGACATTGATCCCTTCGGGAGCTATGGATTGCTGCGACATCACGGCGACGCGCCGAGCGTAGCTACGCCGAGAGAATGCGGCTGCATCTTCTTCGCCAATGCACACCGCGCCCGCGTTCGGCATTTCCAACCGCGCCAACACCTTCACCAAAGTGGATTTTCCACAACCATTGGGGCCGATAATGGCAGAAAATTTCCCGGCCGGAAAAGACACATCCACCGAGTCGAGAATTAACGGGGCAGTCCTCCCATAGGACATGCTCACCCCCTCAGCCCGCACGCTCGGCGCACCGTCACATACTTTTAGTTGGTTCACTTTACTGACCTTTCATTCCGGCAGATCGGGATTGCCACAGCAGCAAACCCGCCAGGTAGATGCCACCGCCGCAGACCGTAATAAGACCGGCAGGCAGAGTAATTGGGAAAAACAGCCGCTGCCCTGCTAAATCGGCAGCGAGCAAGAAAAGTGCACCGAGGACTCCAGAGAGCAACACCGGCGTCCTGTCTGGACGCGAGAGCAACCGAGCCATATGTGGGGCCGCGAGGGCAATAAATGAGATTGGGCCCGCTATCGCCGTCGATACAGCGACAAGAACTGTGCCAACCAGAACCATCACCACACGTGCACGACTCACGTTCAACCCCAACGAACTCGCCGTGCTATCCCCCAGGGCAAGCGCGTCGCACCAGCCACGCAGCAGCAACCCAGCGACGCACGCCACGCCTCCCAGCACCCCCAAGGGGATAACGTATCCCCAGGACACAGCATTCAATGTTCCAGCCGCCCAAGTCGCCGCACCTAAGGATTGCTCCAACTCGCCGCTTAGAATCAGCCACTTGTTTATTGCTGAAAGAAAGAACGTCACTCCAATCCCCACCACAATCAGCCTTGCTCCCGTGAGCCTTCCGGCAAATGAAAGCCCCATGATGAGTAACGCAGTGATAGTCCCACCCACCAACGCGCCTAGCGCAATGTTGAATGCGGAGCTAAAGCTCGCCAAGGAGACCGCGATGACACCGGTATAGGCACCGGTATTAAACCCGATAATGTCGGGTGACCCCAGCGGATTGTGGGTGAGGATCTGAAAGATGGCGCCCGCTATGCCCAAACACATTCCTACGACAATCGCGGCAACCACCCGCGGAGCACGCCATTGCCACACGACGGTGGCCGCAAAGTCAGTGCTATTGGGATTCGTAGCCACGGACCACAACGCTGCGCTATCCTGCCCGGCACCAGGCGAGAAGAGCGAATAGGCAGCAATAGCCAGCGCGACGATCACAATGCCTGCAAAGGACAAAACACTTCTCACGCTCACAATCACAGCCTCCTTCCAGCGCGATGGGACAGCGCAATCAATACTGGGGCACCAATGAGCGACACCGTGACGCCAGCCGGCAACTCAGCAGCAGTGAGGTAGCGGCCCACAATATCGGCACCCAATAAAAACAAAGGCCCCACCACGGCAGCGGCGACAAGCTGTGCCCGCTCTTCGTATATCCCGCACAGCCTGACAACATGCGGGATAACTAGTCCAACGAACACAATCACCCCCGCCGCTGCGGTGGCGGTAGCAGCCAACACCGTTACCGCCGCGACAAGCCCCAAACGAGTCAGTTTGAGGTTAATGCCGAGACTCGCCGCAACGTCATCCCCCAGAGCAAGGGGCGGCAAGTGGCGAGCAAAGACAATCAGTAGCACCACGCCTACCACCAGTCCGCCGAAGGCAATCACCACTGGCGTCCACGAAGCAACGTCAACGGAGCCCGTCACCCAAGCACGGATTCTTGCAAAGGCGTGAGGATCTATCAGGATCAGCGCGGAGGACAGGCCCTCACATACCGCCCCGATGGCTACGCCTGCAAGAATCAGTCTCAGCGGATCAACATCGCCCGCTCTGCCACGCCCGACCGCGGTGACCAGCAGCATGGTCACTGCCGCACCGATGATGGCTGCGAGCGAAAACGCAAAAGGTGATTGCCACCCCCACCAGCCCAGAGCAATGGCGGCGGCCAAACTGGCGCCTACGTTAATCCCGAAAACTCCGGTATCTGCCAAAGGGTTGCGCGTCATGATCTGCAGAACTGCACCAGCGAGGGCCAAAGCACAGCCTGCGCAAACAGCAACGAGTGTACGGGGAAGACGCCTCTCCCACACGATCGAGGAAGCTATACCAGGCTGTCCCCGAAGGGCGGCCAACACGTCGCTGAAGGGAATGCTACGCGCGCCCAACGCCAGTGACAGCGCCACGCCGATACAGAGAATGGCAAGGCCAGCAACTACTACCCAACCAAGACGCCGGGTATTTCTCTTTCCGGCGCGCAACCCCTGCTCAATCACCGACACCACCCAAATACCTTCATATGCTCACGTTTCCTTAGCTCGACCTAATTTAGGTTAGGCTACCTTTTATGAACATTCGAAAGAAAATCGCACCCCGCACCCCTCTCCTCCGCCTCACTGCTGTTGGTCTTACCGCAGCGCTAGCGCTCACCGGCTGCGCCAGCCTCGAAAACACCAACTCAAACGCTGACGCTTCTAACCCTGCGTCCTCACCGTCCGGGAAAGAATCAGGAAACTCCAATTCAGCCTCGGGAAATGACTCCGTGGCCACCGGAGGCGAAGGCTTTGCCGGGGCGAGAGAGAAAAGCCAAAGCTTTGGCAGCGATGCAGCCCCTGGTCAATTCCCACGCACGGTCACGCATGCACGCGGAACGACCGAACTCAAAGAAAAGCCACAACGGGTGGTTGTTCTAGAAAGCGGCGAACTCGATTCCGTCCTAGCACTCGGCATGAAGCCAGTCGGCATGACCACGTCCAAGGGCCAGAATCCCGTCCCGGATTACATGGCCGACAAAGCAAGTGACATCGAAACGGTAGGCACGATCAACGAAGTCAATATGGAAAAGATTGCTTCGCTCAACCCCGACCTCATAATCGGCTCGCAGCTGCGCATGGATAAGCACTATGACCAGCTCAATTCCATCGCACCTACCGTTTTCTCGATCCGCCCTGGATACACCTGGAAAGAAAACTTCCGACTCATCGGTGAAGCCCTCGGAGAAGAGGAGCGCACCGAACAAGTCATGGCCGACTATGACAAGAAGATCGAAGAAGTAAAGAAGGTCATTGAGGACGGGCCAGCTAGCGAAGACACCACCGTCACCATTCTGCGCTTCATGCCGGGCAAGGTACGCCTCTACGGGCGCCTTTCACTCATTGGAACGGTGCTTGATGACGCCGGCCTCGCCCGCCCCGCCAACCAGGACATCGAAGAGCTCGCTGCGGAAATCTCGCCGGAGAACATTGACCAAGCGGACGCCGACTACATCTTCTACTGCAGCTACGGAGATCCCTCCGCCACCGGCCAAGACACCGCCGTTTCTACCGCGGCGTTCCAACGGCTACCTGCGGTCAAAGACGGCCATGCCATCGAGGTCAGCGACGATACGTGGGCACTCGGCTTGGGGCCTCTGGGCGCACAGAAAATCGCGTCAGATCTCGCGGACTATCTCAGCCACTAACACGGGGGTAGCACCCTCCCCTCAAAACAACACCTGTGGGATTGACTCACCCCAACTTAAGGGGCTAGCTTTCATGTAAGCGAGATGGGTTACACGTCTACGATTTCTGTGCGGCGGGCCATATCAAGGTCACCGATTTCTCGCTAATCAGGCCAGGCCGTTGCCTGGCTGCTCCCCACACGCAAGAAGGGTGGTCGCACATGAATGCTCACTTCATTAGGCAGCGTCGTTCTTCCGATCGGCCACCGGTTGTGTACGCCAGCGTTAAATAAGCACCTCTTTTCACACAGACTGAACGGCACGGCGCAGAGTATGCGCCCGTGTTGGACTAGAAAGTCTGCAGTTTCCGCTTTCCGCAAGGCCGCACCAGTGTGCCTTGAGACCCATAAAGGTTGTAATCCATGACTAACGATGCTCACACCCCCGTTCCCGAATCCACCGACATTGACGCCGCGCTGATCGCCGACGCCGCGGCCCAGGCCCACTCCTGGCTCGCCTCCACCGCCGACGAGCAGGATCCGGCCACAGAACAACTCGCAGACTTATTGCGCAACCCGGACGGGGTGGCCTTCACCATGGACTTCGTGGACCGCGTCATGCGCCCCGAGGATGACAAGGTAGCCGCCCACGCGCTGAAGTCCGTCACCACCACCTATGACGCGTCCTTCCTCGGCCTCATCAACGGCTCGCTGGTGGGCCTGGGTGGGTTCTTCGGGCCCATCCTGCCCAACCTGGTCATGCCGCTGGCACGCATGCGCATGCGCCAGATGGTGGGCCACCTGGTCCTCGACGCCGAGAGCGATGCCCTGAACAAGACCCTGGACAAGGCCGCCGAGTCCGGCGAGCAGCTCAACCTCAACCTCCTCGGTGAGGCCGTACTGGGCGACGACGAGGCGCGCTCCCGCGCCGAGCGCACCCTCAAGCTCATCAAGAACCCGCGCGTGACCTACGTCTCCGTCAAGGCCTCCTCCATGGTGGCCCAGCTCAACCCGTGGGATATCGAGGGCTCCCTGGTCCGCCTCAAGGAGCGCCTGCGCCCGCTCTATGAGGCCGCCGCGCGCCGCCCCGATAAGGTCTTCATCAACCTCGACATGGAGGAATACCACGACCTCCACCTCACGGTGCGCCTGTTCACCGAGCTTCTCAGCGAGCCGGAGTTCACCAACCTCGAGGCTGGCATCGTCCTGCAGGCTTACCTGCCGGATACCTTCGACGCCTTGGCGCACCTGGCAGAATTTGCCAAGCAGCGCGTGGCCGAGGGTGGATCTCACATCAAGATTCGCATCGTCAAGGGCGCAAACCTCTCGATGGAGCACGTCCAGGGTGAAATCCACGGCTGGCCGGCAGCACCTTATGCCACCAAGGATGAGGTGGACGCCAACTACTACCGCCTGCTCGACTACATCCTGCGCCCCGAGTTCGCCGACTGCGTGCGCATCGGCGTGGCCACCCACAACCTCTACACCGCGGCCTTTGCCTACAAGCTGGGCACCAAGCGCGGTGTCATGCGCATGATGGATTCCGAAATGCTCCAGGGCATGTCCCCGGCCCAGCAGGCCGCGGTCCGCGATGCCTTCGAGGGCCGCCAGATCCTCTACACCCCAGTGGTGCACATGGAGGACTTCGATGTCGCGGTCTCCTACCTGGTGCGCCGCTTGGAGGAAAACTCCGCACCACAGAACTTCCTTTACGCCCTCTTCGCCCCGGAGGAGCAGGCGCTTAAGGACCAGGAGCAGGTCTTCCGCGAGGCCGTCGAGCAGCGCTGGGATACCTTCGCCGGCCCGCGCCGCACCCAAAACCGCCTGGAGGAGGCCGAGCAGGCTGCCGGCCGCCAGGCACCGCGCACAGGGCGCTTCGCCAACGAGCCAGACACCGACCCGGCCCTGGAAGCCAACCGCGAGTGGGCGCTCAAGGCCCTGGCCACCGACCCGGGCGAGCACGGCGTGGAGGAGGTGACGGATGCGGGGGTCGTCGACAAGCACGTAGCCCGCGCCGCCGAGCTCGGCGCCGAGTGGGGCGCACGCCCTGCCGAGGACCGCGCCCGCGCGCTCGAGGCCGTGGCCGATGAGCTGGCCAACCGCCGCGGCGAGTTCATCTCCGTGGCCGCCTATGAGGCCAACAAGACCGTCACGCAGACCGACCCGGAAATCTCCGAGGCCATCGACTTCTGCACCTACTACGCGCAGTCCGCGCGCCTGCTGGAGAGCTACGCCGCCGAGTTCACGCCCCACCGCGTGACCGTGGTGACCCCGCCGTGGAACTTCCCGGTGGCCATCCCCACCGGCGGCATTGCGGCAGCGCTCGCCGCGGGTTCCGCCGTCATCATCAAGCCCGCGCCGCAGGTCGTGCACTGCGCGAAGCTCGTCGTGGAAGCCTTCCGCGCTGGTTTGGAGGCACAGGGCCTCGACCCGGATCTGGTCCAGCTCGTCTTCACCGATGAGGGTGAGGCCGGCCGCGCGCTGATCTCCCACGACGATGTCGACGCCGTCATCCTCACCGGTGCTTCCGATACCGGCAAGCTCTTCCGTTCCTGGAAGCCGGAGCTCAACATCATGGCGGAGACCTCCGGCAAGAACGCGCTCATCATCACCCCGTCCGCGGACCCGGACTTGGCCATTCAGGACCTCTACCTCTCGGCCTTCGGCCACTCTGGCCAGAAGTGCTCCGCGTCCTCCCTGGTCATCTTCGTCGGCGCGGCTGGCGAGTCGCAGCGCCTGCGCTCGCAGCTTGTCGACGCCGTCAAGACCCTCATCCCCGGCCCCGGCTATGAGATCACCACGACGATGAACGGCCTGGCCGAAGCCCCGGGTGAGAAGCTGCTGCGCGGCCTCACCCAGCTGGAGCCGGGCGAGAAGTGGCTGGTGAAGCCGGAGAAGCTCAACGAGGAGGGCACCCTGTGGTCGCCGGGTATCCGCGATAACGTGCGCCCAGGTTCCTGGTTCCACGTCAACGAGTGCTTCGGCCCGGTTCTTGGCATCATGCATGCGGAGACCCTGGATGAGGCCATCGAGTGGCAGAACTCCACCGGCTACGGCCTGACCGGCGGCATCCACACGCTGGATAACGACGAGATCGATTACTGGCTCGAGCGCGTCGAGGTAGGCAACGCCTACGTCAACCGCGGCATCACCGGCGCGATTGTGCAGCGTCAGTCCTTCGGCGGCTGGAAGAAGTCCGTCATGGGCCCGGGAGCCAAGGCCGGCGGTCCGAACTACGTGGCACAGTTCGGCACCTGGTCCGAGGGCCCGCTGCGCCCCTTCGACGTGGATATCTCCCAGCCGGTGGCGGCCCAGCTGCGCGCCTTTGGCAAGCTGGATCTTTCGGAGGAGGACACCGCTTGGCTGTGGCGCGCGGCGGAGCTCGATGAACTGGCTTGGCAGCAGGAATTCGGCCGCAAGCACGACCGCGCCGGCCTGGTCTGTGAGGCCAATGTCTTCCGCTACCGCCCGGTGCTCACCCCGCTCCAGGTGCGCATTGGCACTGATGCCGCGCTTCGCGACGTCTCCCGCCTCGCCCTCGCCGCCACCCGCACCGGCTCACCCGTGCGCTTCAGCGCCGCGCCGGAGAAGGCCGCGGAGCTGCGCGAGCTGGGCTTTGACATCGATGCCGTGGAGGCAAGCGCCTTCGCCCGCGAGGTTTCCGGCTTGGAATCCGCGCGCATTCGAACCGTGGGTTCTGTCGAGCCAGGCGTCTTTGAGGCCGCGGTGGAATCCAACTCCGTGGTCCTGGACCAGCCGGTGCTGGCCGATGGCCGCCGTGAGCTCCTTCCCTTCCTCCTCGAGCAGGCGGTCTCGGTGACGATGCACCGCTTCGGCATCATCCGCCAGGTAAGCAGCATCCGCGCATAGTTCGTTTTCTGCGCTCATATGAGAAGATGGAGCGCATGACAAACAACAATGATGACGGTGCCCGCTCGGGCACGTCCTCCACGGCCTCTGGCGCGGCGGCTTCTGCCGCCGCGGAGCCCATTAATGAAGAAGCTACCCTCCCGGTGTCGAAGACCGATGACAAGTCTCGCGTCCTCGGGCGCGATGCCATCTCCTTGGCCAAGGTGTGCTTGATCTTCATCATCGTGGTGGCGGGCGTCGGCCTGGCCGGCTACCTGCTGAAGTTCATCTGGGTGGGCCTGCTGCCGGTCATCCTGGCCATTTTGGTGTGCACGGTGCTCTTCCCCGTGACCAACTGGTTGCGCGCGCACAAATTCCCCCGCGCGCTGGCCTCCATCACCACGCTGCTGGGCTTTTTGGCCATCATCGGCGGCGTCTTCGCGGCGATGGCCCCGGTCGTCTCCTCTCAGGGCGCGTCCTTGGTCAATCAGGCTGAAGGCGGCTTGAACAAGCTCGTCGATATGGCCAAGGACCTACCTTTCGATATTGATGCCGCGAAAGTCCAGGAAGTACTTGATGACGCCATGACCTTCATCAAGGGCCAAGCTTCCAACATCGCCACCGGGGTGATTTCCGGTGTATCGATGGCCAGCTCCATCGCCATGGCGCTCGCCATCATGCTCTTCGTAGCCTTCTTCATCCTCAAGGACGGCGATAAATTCCTGCCGTGGCTGCGCACCTACACCGGCTACTCCGCCGGCTGGCACGCCACCGAGCTGCTGACTCGCGTGTGGAACACGTTATCTGGCTTCATTCAGGCGCAAGCAGCCGTCGCGGCCGTCGACGGCATCCTCATCGGCCTCGGCCTCTGGGTTCTCCAGGTACCGCTGGCCCTTGTCATCGGCGTAGTTACGTTCTTCGCCAGCTTCATCCCGGTCATTGGCGCTGTCACTGCGGGCGCTTTGGCCGTCATCATCGCGCTGGTCTCCGATGGGCTGACGAAGGCCTTGCTCGCCTTGGCTCTCATCATCATCGTCCAGCAGGTGGAGGGCAACGTCCTCCAGCCGATGCTGCAATCCAAGGCCATGGGCCTGCACGCGGCAATGGTGCTGCTCTCCGTCACGGTCGGCTCCGCCTTGGCCGGCATCATCGGCGCCTTCCTGGCTGTGCCGGTGGCTGCCACCATTGCCGTGGTCTTCCGCTACCACCAGGAGATGGCCAGCCTGCGTGCCGGCGAAATCGAAGCTAAAAACATTAAGATTTCCACGGCGGAGGGCCATGAGGACGTCATGGAGCTCTACGAGAACCTAGAGGCCAGCGGCGCCCGCTAGCCACACAACCGGTGCATGGCTCTAGCCCTGGCCGTGCAACTGCCCTAGTTGCCAAACTTCTCCCCCACCACCCGCGGCGGGAGCGATGGTTTTGGCAACTAGGGCACTTTCCGTATGTGGGGTCTAATCCGCGGACACCGTGCCGAAGGCGGCGGCCAACTCCTCCGCCGCGCGGTCGAGCACCGAGGCCCACGAGCCATAGGATTCTTCGTTAGCGGTGTCCGAAACCTGCTTGAGAAGCGTGCACGGCACACCAAACTTTCGGCACACCGCAGCGATGGCGTAGCCCTCCATATCGCACAGCGCAGAATCCTGGGCAAGGCGCGTGCGGGTCGGGGTATCCGAAATAAAGGCGTCACCCGTGGCAAGCGTGGCGGTCGGCAGCTTACCGGAGGTCTCTAGCTCGATGACCTCCGGGAGCAGATAGCGGGAGACATCGCTGAGCACCTCCAGGTGAAAGTCGTGCTTGCGTACGTGGGAGATCTCGAAGACGCCTGAGAGATCGTCGCGAAGCGCGCCCGCAGTACCGATGTTGATGACACGCTCCGGCAACACCTCTGCCGACGCCAGCACCGTTGTCAGCTCGATGGCGGCGGGAACCGTACCAATACCCGTGATGAGCAGCGGCGCTCCCTCAGGAACATGCGTGGCTTCGGCATCCACGGCGGCGACGAACAGTGTACGACCAGACAGATTCTCCATGCCTGAGAGACTACCCGCTGACCCGAGGAATGCTCTCCGTAACTCTGGCCGGGGTCTCTGCGGCCTTTGTAGGGTCTGGAACCACACCGAGACCTCAGAAAGGAGAACACAATGTTCACACCACGAGTTTTCGCCGGAGCCGCACTACTTTGCTTCCCCCTCATTGCATGCAGCAGCCCAGAAGAGGTTCAGGCTAGCCCCGTCGCCGAAGTCTGCGAGGCTGGCAATGCCCACGCCGCATTCGCCGACAACATCGCCCAGGTTCCCCAGTGGAATGGACATGAATGGGCACTGGTTGATTCCGCCCACTTCGATCCGTGCGCGGAGCTGAGTTGGCAGACCATTTCCGTCGAAGGCGCAACTGCCTCCTCACCGCACCACATCATGCTCTTCCACTACGGCGAGTACATCGGCACCGCCACCGCCGAGCCCTACGCCTTCTTCCCCAGCGTCGAGCAAGTCAATGGCAGTGAGATTTCCGTGACCTACCACTGGCCGCAAGAAGGCGACGCCAATGCCGCTCCGACGGGCACCACGGAAGCAAACTTCCGCTGGGACGCCGCCCAGAACAAAGTCGTCATGAGCGGTGACGTTCCTCCTCGCTAAAATAAAACTAATCGTGCGCCTCACACGAGGCGCACTTTTTATGGAAGGAAAAATAATGCTCAGGCCTGCCTTTGTGGGCGCTATCCTCATCTGCCTCCCACTCGCTGCTTGTGCGCAAAGCCATCAGGACGAGGCAGAGACCCCTATGTTCAGTGCGGTCCACAACAGCTCGGCGAGCGTTGCCGCCGAAAGCACCACGGAAGAGGAGATAAGCCCTGAGCCGACGAGCAACGAGGCACCTTCCCCTACCCAGAGCGCGGACAAGTCGGAGTCCTGCGAGGATATTGACGCCGACGAGGCCTATCAATCAGGCATTGGCAGCATCGCGCCGTGGAATGACTACGGCTGGCAGCTTTCCTCTTCCGCCGGTTTCGACCCTTGCGCGGCTTTGAGCTGGCAAATTATCACCATCGAGGGTGCCACGGCCTCCTCACCGCACCACATCATGCTCTTCCACAAAGGCGAATACCTTGGCACCGCCACCTTCGAGCCTTATGGTTTCTTCCCCACCGTCGAGCGAGTGAGTGACGCTGAGATCGCCGTGACCTACCACTGGGCCCGCGAGGGCGAAACCACCGCCGGGCGCACCGGCGAAACGCATGCCGGATTCCGCTGGGACGAAGACCAGCAGAAAACAGTCATGAGAGGCGACGTTCCGCCAACGTCTTTGGGCAGTTAAAGACGTAATCAATCCGCCGCTTTTGCTCCCCCTTGTCCTTCTAAGAAGTTCTCGCACGCATTAGGCGCGATTTTTTCCGCTGATGTATTTTCGCACTATGAGCAAACAACAAATTCACCAGCACATCGCAGTTTTTGGTCAGGCTGGAAGCGGAAAGACAGTCCTTCTTTCCTCACTCTTTGGCCGCCTCCACGAGCCATCAGCAATCCGTAAGAACGGGTACAGATTCCTAGCGGAAGACTCCGCGCGCGGAAACAAATTGCTCCAAAAATACTTGGGAATGAAAGAGCAAGCCCAAGCTCCGATGCAGGATAAGTTTGTTTCCTCTCCATTCAGCTTTAGATTCGTCCCCGAGTCCCAACCTTTGGACGCGAAAAAGAAGACTTCGCACATTGGCATTACTTGGCATGACTATCCAGGCGAATGGTTTGAGTCCGAAGTCAACTCTGAAAGCGAAAGAAATGATCGGGCGCATACTTTCCGCCAACTGATCCAATCAGATGTCGCCCTGGTTTTGGTTGACGCACAAAAGCTGCTCGACCACCAAGGCGACGAAGAGCGCTACCTCAAGTCACTATTCGGCACCTTCCGGAACACATTGCTGGGCATTAAATCCGACATCATTGCTGACAATGAACGGCTGGAGCAGTTTCCCCGTATCTGGGTTATCGCGCTTTCTAAAGCTGACCTCATGCCGGAGTTAGATGCGCACAGACTCCATGAACTCGTCATTCTCCATGCCGCAGATGAACTGAACGCGCTGCGCAAAGTTCTGGCAGATTTCGTCAACGGCGACGAGGCTCTATCCGTCGGAGAAGACTACATCGTCATTTCTTCAGCTGAGTTCAAGAACGGCACTATTGATTTAGAAAAGCACAAAGGCGTTGATGCTTTGCTTCCGCTATCTACGATTTTGCCTATCCAACGCTACCAGCGGTGGAATGTATTGCGCCTTCTCCCGGCTGGCCTAGCAGACGAAAAGATCGTAAAGAGGGGGCTTGGCATAGCCCAAACGGCTCTTGCGATGCTTGACAAAGTAAACAAGAAGCCATTCAGTTTTTTAGCGAAGGCTCAAGGTATCGCTGGTCTGGTTGATCCCCTCATGTCTGCGACCATTCCGGTGATTGCTGAAGCTCGAAAGGATGCGGTGGAAAAGCATGAATTTAAGGAATTGTTGCTTACAGATTTCATCATGAAATTGCGCGAGAGCATCGACAACGACATTCTCGAAAGGTCGCCGCGATGGAAATAATCTGGGCTACGCGAGGCAAGCACTGGGGCCATAAGTTCTTACTCGATGGCGGCTATAAGGACCCATTGCCGCCATATCTTGAGGCATTTTCGGGCTTTGAAAACTCCCGCCGCGTGTTTGAACGCTGCAATGGGCACTTGGCTTTAAGGTTTCCAGATCCAGAGGAGCGCCACGATGAGTCAGGCCGCTTGATTTACCACGACCTAGTTATCAGCGGCCATGCCATTACCGATGCCCGCTCTTACGACGAAGCATGCTCTTTTATGTGGCCTTTGATTGCAGACGAATATAGCAAGCTCTGGGATGCAGAAAACTAGAAAAGAATCTGGGCTCGTTAAACAGTTAATAGCCGCCGTGAATATCAAGACCTTATCCCCAGAAAACTGATGAAGATGACTGATGGCTGGAATTCAGCAGAATTCGCGGAGAAGATGAACTGCCTGCTAAAGCGATACTACGCAGGAGACAATGGGCTTTCTCCAGCTGCAGTAGAGCTTCGGGCGGTGTGGAGAGCAGCGGGACTCGCCTACGCAATTTTCACGGTCTCGAATCCGAAAGGGATTGCATATGTGGGACTGGAAATGACAGTTCTTCCGGGACCTGGTTCCGCCATGTCGGAAGAAGAAACCGCTATAGAAGGCTGGTTAGACCGATTAGGCGGGGATACCCTGGCCAGCACATTGGACTACAACGAAGATGACAAAATCCAATGGAAAGGAAAGGTCGCCGACAACACTCCAGAGTTTTTCTCAGAGCTAGGACCCGCTGTGGGAGAAGTGTTCTTCCCCACCGCCGGGCGCACCGGCGAAACGCATGCCGGGTTCCGCTGGGACGAAGACCAGCAGAAAACAATCATGAGCGGCGACGTCCCACCGAATTAAACCCCTTATTGTGAGGGTAAATACGGCTATAGTGTGACACGGCTTCCTGTGGAAGCTGCTGTCTGCCGCCCCCGTTTTAAGGAGTTTCCTGCGTGACCAATAGCAACCCTTGGGCCCCGCCAAGCAACGAGGGCCCGGAACGTCCTGCACGCTCGGGAAGCATTGTGATCATCGCCGTCGTCGTACTCCTTGCGATCATTGCTGGTGTCACGTGGCTGTTAATGTCGCGCTCCTCTTCTGAAACCACAGAGCAGGAGGCCCTCTTTACGCAGGTGGCCCCGAGCACCAGCACAACAAATTCTGAGGCCACCACAACAAGCAGTGAACCCCTCACTACGAGCGTTAAGACGAGCACTGCGAAACCCGTGACGTCTAAAGCCACGCCTCAGGACAGGTGCGGTACAGCAGCCGAAAAGACCAGGAACGATATTCCACGCCCGATGACGCTGTTTTGCAATGACGACTGGCTCTACCTCGCCACAGAAAATAGCTCCTCTTTTTATCTCTATTCCTGGGGCGGTGGAAAATGGGTTCCCTATAAGAACGACGACCTCGTTGACTCAACGACGATCAAGTGCTGGGATTCCAACCGCCTCAGCGCCGACAATGTCCCGAAGCAAATCACGGATGACATCCCCCTCTGCGAGCAGAGCACTGAGGACAGCGCTGAGAGCACACAAGCGCAAGAGACCTGCGATGGCCGCTATATCCTCATCGTGGACTCCCTCCTCGTCCCTTATGGCGAGTCCCCGCAATCCGAAATCAACCGCGTTGAGGCCCATTACGCCGGGGTCAAGATCATGCCGGGAACAGCATGCAGCTCGCTGCGTTCGGAGCACGAAGGCAAGCAGGTCTATGCGGCCTACTACGACGCCGGCCACAGCGTGGATGAGGTCTGTAAGCTCAAGGCGCGATACGGTGGCAACGCCCGTTCGCTCAATAACAATGCAGATTTCAGCGATCCCTGCTAACCCCTCGAAAGGACTTTTCGCCTCGTGGCACACTACAACCTCTATAACTCCCTCAACCTTGACCCTTCCGCTGATTCCGCGACCCTGACCTCGGATATCGAGCGCCGCCTCGCCGCGACTGACCCGTCCAACGCCGCGCTTTACGACGAACTCTCCACCGCCCACAGCATCTTCTCCCGCCAGGACCGCCGCGAGCAGTATGACCGAGCTATCGCGGATCCCTTTGGCCCCGAGGTGGACGTCGCCCGCATCCGCGAGATCGCCACGTCTGGCTCCGGTGTTCAGCTCATGCCCCAGCCGTCGACCGCTCAGGCTTCAGATTCCTCCAACTTCAACGTTGACCTGAGCAACTTCTCCTTCCCCGTGGAGCCCTCCCGCCAGCGCGCGCAGTCGATCCAGTGGTGCATCGTGTGGGGTCTGCTGGCCTTCATGTGGATCATTTCCACCATTCGCGGCCTCGGCACCCTCGCGGAGGTCGGAAACGCCAGCGGCGTCGAGCTCCTCTACGGCGCTGATGACTACGTCGACGAGGCCAGCTCCGCCGGCGCCTTCTTCTTCATGGTCGCCGGCGGTACTCCGGTCTACCTGATGATTGCGGAGTTCATCTGGTCCCTGCGCAAGACCTTGGGCCGCAAGCAAGCTGAGAAGAACGTTTAAAACGCCGAAACCCGCGGCCATCTAGCCGCGGGTCAGGGGGGGATTAACGCAGGCGCTGGCCCACAAATCCTGCTGCCAACGTGTTGCCGCTGGACTGATCGATGAGCAGGAAGTTGCCCACCGCGCCGCGGGCGGCATAATCCTCCACGGGAAGCTCCGCCTGTGTCTGGACGGTGATGAACGCAATGTCATTGAGGGCTGCTGATTCCGGTGCCTCAACATCCGCCACGCCGTCTAGGTCGAGGATGCGGTCCACCGATGCCACGCGCGCCTTGACCAGTGCGGCACCATAACGCAGCTTCACCATCTGGCCCGCACGCAGCTCCTTGTCCGTGAGGACCACCGCGGTGGCGGCGAATTCGCGCACCTCCTCCGGGCGCTGCGCACCGGCGATGAGGTCGCCGCGGGCCAAGTCGATGTCATCGGCCAGCCTAAGTACCACGGAATCCCCGGCGCGCGCCGCCTCATCCGAGCCAAGCGGGCCGTCGTTGGTATCGATCGCGGTGACCGTCGAGGTGCGCCCGCCTGGCAGGGTCACCTCATCCCCCACCGCCACGTGCCCGGCCTTCACGCGGCCGGCATAGCCGCGGTAGTCACTGGCGTGCTCGCGGATGACGTACTGGATGGGGAAACGCAGGTCCAGATCATCGGCGCGGCCGGTGGCCACTGGGACGGTCTCGAGCGTGTCGAGGACCGTCGGGCCCTCGTACCACGGCATGTTCGTGGAGCGTTCCACCACGTTATCGCCCTTCAACGCCGAGATCGGGATGGCCACCGAATCGGTGATACCCAAGCGCGCGGCGACCTCGTTGAACTCAGTCTCGATCGCACGGAAGGTGGCCTCGTCGTAGTCCACCAGGTCGATCTTGTTCACGCCCAGGATCACGTGGCGCACGCCCAGGAGTGCGGCCACGTTGAGGTGTCGGCGGGTTTGTTCGACGACGCCATTGCGGGCGTCGACAAGCAGCACCACCACCTGGGAGGTGGACATGCCGGTGACCGTGTTGCGCGTGTACTGCACGTGGCCCGGGGTATCGGCGAGGATGAAGGTGCGCTTATCGGTGGCAAAGTAGCGGTAGGCCACGTCGATGGTGATGCCTTGCTCGCGTTCGGCGCGGAGGCCGTCGACAAGCAGTGAGAGGTCCATGCCGTCGAAGCCGCGGTCGGCAGAGGAACGCTCCATGGACTCCACCTGGTCCGCCAGCACGGACTTGGTGTCGTAGAGCAGGCGGCCCACGAAGGTGGACTTGCCGTCATCGACGGAACCGGCGGTGCACAGGCGCAGGGTATCGCGCTGTTTGAGCGCGCCGACATTCGGTGCGAGGGTAGTCGTCATCAGAAGTAGCCTTCCTTCTTGCGGTCCTCCATGGCGGACTCGGACAGTTTGTCATCGGCGCGGGTGGCGCCGCGCTCGGACAGGGTGGAAATGGAGATTTCCGCGAGCACCTCATCGGGGGAGGCGGCGGTGGATTCCACAGCACCGGTGCAGGACATATCGCCCACGGTGCGGTAGCGCACGGTGCGGGTCTCCAACGGTTCATCCTCGCGCGGGCCGCCCCACTCGCCCGGGGTCAGCCACATGCCGTTGCGGTTAAACACCTCGCGCTGGTGCGAGTAGTAGATGGAGGGAAGCTGCAGATTGCGCGCGCCGATGTACTCCCAAATATCGGATTCGGTCCAGTTGGAGATGGGGAAGACGCGGACGTTTTCGCCGGCCATCTTGCCACCGTTGTAGAGGTCCCACAGCTCCGGGCGCTGGCGGCGCGGGTCCCAGCCGCCGAAGGAATCGCGGATGGAGAAGATGCGCTCCTTGGCGCGGGCGCGTTCCTCGTCGCGGCGGGCACCACCCAGGACGGCGTCGTAACCGCGCTCGGCGATTGTCTCCACCAGCGGCACGGACTGCAGCGGGTTGCGAGTGCCATCGGGGCGCTCCTGGAGGTCGCCGCGGTCGATCCAATCCTGGACGTGAGCGACGTGCAGGCGCGCGCCGGTCTCGGCGACGAGCTGATCGCGGAAGTCGATGACCTCCGGGAAGTTGTGCCCGGTATCGACGTGGATGAGCTCGAAGGGCACTGTGGCCGGCGCAAAGGCGCGGCGGGCGAGCTCGAAGACGACGACGGAGTCCTTGCCGCCGGAAAAGAGCAGGCCTACCTTGTCGAATTGCCCGGCGACTTCGCGCAGGATGTGAAGGGATTCGTTCTCTAAGTCTTTAAGGTGTGGTGAAAGAGTCATTAGTCGTGCAACCCGCATTCTGTCTTGCCGTCAGCGAAAACGCGCCCGGAGCGCGCATCCTCGCCCTCGCCTACCGGGAAGGTCAACGGCGCGCAGCCGATAGAGCGGTACCCCTGGAGGGTGAGGGGGTGGATGATGAGGTCGTGTTCCTTGATGTAGGCGTCGGTGTCATCGAGGTCCCACGTAATAATCGGGGAAATCTTCAGCCGCCCCGTGCGGTCCAGACTCAGCGCCGGGGCGGTGGCGCGGTGCTCGGAATCGGCGCGGCGCAGGCCGGTGACCCACCCGACATACGGGTCCATAGCCATGTTGAGCGGCTCCACCTTGCGCATGCGGTTATAGGCCGCGACATCGCGCGCGTACAGGCGCGGGCCATAAATCTTGTCCTGCTCCTCGGGGCTCAAGATAGGCAGGACGCGCACCAGCGGCAGGTCCGCATAGCGCTTGGCGACGTCCCCCGCCACCTCCAACGTCTCCGGAAAGTGCCAGCCGGTGTCGATGAAGAGGAGGTCGGCGTCGAGGTGCGCTTGGTGCGCGAGCTCGGCGAGCACGGTGTTTTCCATGGACATCGTGACGGCGAGGCGGCCGGGTGCGTGCTCGGCGGCCCATTCGGTGATGGTCTCGGCGGAGGCGTCATAAAGCTTGTCGGCCCACTCCTCGACGAGTTCCTGGTTGCGCTCGGCCACGGCAAGCTCGAGCGGCGCGGTGTCGCGGGTGCCTTCGGGGCTAATGCTGGGGTCGCGGTAGTCGCCGCGGTCCAGCAGGTTTATCGGTTCGGTCATGACACCTCACATTAAAGGGAGGCGGGCGTGTGCGCAGCCCCACAGTGGGGCGCGGGGGCTGTGAGCTTGGGTACTAGGGAGAATAAAAATTAGCCAGAATGAACCGAGCGGACTAGATTTACAGACTAGACAGTCTATTTCTACCGAACTGAAGGGGTTCTCATGCAGCGTGTTGCCATCGTCGGGGACAGCCCCGCCGCGCTCTCCACCGCCGAACGGCTCATCAGGGCCGGGCTGTGCGTGGACCTCTACTGCGAGCGCCCCGCGCCTTTCGGTTTGCTGCGCCGCTTCGCCGGGCTCTCCGGCGCGGAATCCGTTGCTGAGCCGTGCCCGAAGGGGACCACGCCGCGCCTGCGGCTCATCGGCAACGTGCGCGTGGGCTACGGCCCGGACTCCGACATCAACCACTCGGATCTCAACCAGCTCTCCGCCTCCGGCGACCGCCACCTAGTTCTGTTGGAGCTCATGGCCCGCGGCGTGGCCATCACCACGTGGGAGGGGCTATGCCAGCCCACCGACGACGTCGAGGATTGGGCCGCCGTCACGGCTCAGGCGCAGCGCGCGCCGGTCTGCTTTTAACCGTCCTCGCGCTTGGGCTTGTTGAGATCCTCAAGAGTAGCTAAGCCCAGGGAGCGCAGGATCCCCTCGACCGAGTTGATCTCGGCCTCTACCGCACCCAACCTGTCAGCTTGCAGCGCTGACAGCTGTCCGGCTTTCTCCAAATACTTCAAGCGTGGGTAGCGCCCTGCCAAAAGCGTTCCCCAGTAGACGCGCAGATCCAAGATCTCCTGGTTTCCTGGCACCGGTTCGCCATTGTGAAACGCCATGATATCGCGCAGTTGTTGTTCAACCATGGACAAATCCATGTCTGCGCCGGGAGCGCCTTCATCGGAGGAGTAGGTTTCCTCGCCATGGCGCAACGGGCGGCGCTCTTTATCGTAGAAGCGATGCAACGTCATGGCGTCTGCTGCCATAACGGGATCGTTGACCGGCAGAGTAGGCGCATCCTCGTGCCCCAACAACTGACCGCGCGACATTCTGATAAACGTGCGCTGGTGTTCCATTCCCGGTGCGGTGCATTCCAAACCCACGCCATAGGATTCCAAATCTTCCTGTTGGAACATGTATCCCAGGTAGCGAGCGTGTGGATTGATGGAAAAGTCTGCGCTGGACGCTCCTGGCAGGTGGAAGTCCACCTGGCGGATGTAGCTGCGCACTCGCGCAACCTGTTCGGGGCTTAAGTAAAGATCCTCATAGAGTGCTCGTGACATGGCGTACTCCTAAAGCATTTGTAGGCGGTCATAGCTGTCGGTGTCTTCGAAAAAGCCACCGCGCCCGTTGCCCACAATGTCGAAACGATTGACAACTTCGATGCGGTCAAGCCACTTCGCAGAGCGGAAACCGGTGGAGGTCTCCAGTCGCAAGCGCATGGGCGCACCGTTCTTGATGGGAATCTCGCCGCCGTCATAACCAATTGCGATGAGCGTTTCCGGCTGACGGGCCTCCACCATGGGCATGGACTCGTAGTAGTACGAACCGTTGTAGTTATCGTCGTCGCGAGTCATGTTCTGGAAACTGTGCACGACGACGTCGGAAGCCCCGTCCAGTGGCTTGACCAAATCCAAGAGCTGCGCCAACGGAACGCCTTCCCACTTTCCGACAGAGGTAAATCCTTGAACGCAATGGTGCACCGTATTTTGGGAATACCCAGCCGAAAGCCGGCGTAGGTCCTCCAACGTCAGACGCATGGGCTTTTCGACGAACCCACCAATCTCCAGCACGTAGTCCTTTTCAAATCCATTACAAAGGAGCGCCATGTATTCCTCGGTACCGGGTGGCATGCCCGAGGCCCGGTGATGCGGTGCCTTGGTGACCTCTGAATCGGCATACACCCCGCGTTGGCGCGAAGGAACCTTCGAGCGCAGGAAACGGGTGAAGGGGCGCACCACGGCGTTATGCAACGCAGCAACTGTCATCGGGCGCTTAAGGGAGGTCTTCGTGGCCCAAATGTGGACAAAGACAATAAGCATTATGCCCATGGTGAAAATGATGCCGCCGGCTACCGGCTTATCGGCATGCCCAAAGACCATCTTGGATACCTCGTGACCGTATCCATGCATGATCACCATACCCACGTGAATAATGATGAAGACAAGGTAGGCCACAAGGCCCCAAAAGTGCAGGGTGCGGATGACCTGACGGCCTCCCATCGCCTTGGAAATCCGCGGGAAGTGGTTATTGATAGCGGGCGACTGGAACATGCCAGTGAGGATCATCCACATTGGCAAGATGAGGACAACAAAGCCATAAGACAGCTGTTGGATTGCATTGAATGGGTAGCCGTCCATCGCGCCGGGGATTTGGAAGCCCAGGTAGTGGACTAGATCATCCCATGCTTGGGCAAAGACTCCCCAGCTTTCGGGCCAGTAGCGGCGCCACTGGCCGGTAGCCAGCAAGAGCCCCCAGTAGATAACCAGTAGGAGCATCCACCCCATCACTGAGATGAAGTGCCAATAGCGGCCTTGCCCCAAGGCACCATAGCCCGGAAGGGAAACGATTGGACTGTAGTTTTCGTATTCGCCGGAGACTGGGAAGTACTTGCGCTTGCGCTTTTGTTTGATAGAAAACTGCGCCCATTGTTTGCCTAGGGGCGTGTGAATCGAACGATGCAGCTTAGGGAACGTGCCTAGGATTTCGATACCGCTACGGATGAACAGCGTGACAAAGAGGATATTGACAAAATGTTCGATACGTAGCCAAACGGGAAATTCAGTCAACATGATTAGTCCTCAAAACCTTGATCGTCGGGATAAGCAACGAGCACACCATAGTCCAGCGCCCAGTACACGACGAGGTAGGCGAGACCACACAGTGCTGTGGTATTCCATGCGGCGGCGAGGTACACATCGGCTCCGTTCCATACCCATGGCGGGGTGCCGGCGAGACCACCGAAAAACAGAAGCAATGAACCCACGGCGGGAATGAGTCCGAAATCCCACACACGCCACGGCGTCACGGCACCAAGAACAACGACGACGGCGCACAATGCAACGAGGAGATAGAGGACAATCTCTTGCTCGGGAAAAATCGAAAACTCGGCCCGCGCCACGTACCAGGCCAATCCCCCTTGTAGGGCCATGATGGCCACTATCATGGCGCGGGTTAGCTTTGGCAGGTTGATGCGGATATAGCGGAAGAACGGTGCACGCTCTTTGCCCGGCTTGACGTGCAAAGAGATGTCATGAAGGTTTGGGTCAACCGATGAAGGTATGGCAGACATGAGCTACTTCTCCTATCGCGCCCGCTGCGGTCCGCAGGCGTGCTGCGCCCGTGACCATTGCTGGGCACTCGTGTCCAGATGACTCGCTACCGTCACCTGCTGGCAACGCCTGCCCTACCGGAGATTGGCAACGCTCGAGGCAGGCTGGAGCTCTTCTCAGCTCCCTGAAACTCAGTAAACCCCACACCATGAATTACGGCGAATATGGACGACTGTTCAAATTGCGCCCACGTCTACTAGCTGCGGTTTAGACAAGCGTTCAGAAACCGTCCGTTTGTCCCATTTATCGCACGCGATGAAGCGGTGTTTAACTTGGCAATGTCGAGCTCAACGCTAATTTCTGCCCTCATCCTCGCGCTCAATTCGCTACGCGCTTCAAGGGTAGCCACGCTCCGGAGAAGCATCGATGTACCACCCACACCATTCTTGAAAGGACATGCTTCTTAAATGTCTGCCATGGTCATTTTCGGACTCATCGCCTCTGTAGCACTGCTTTTCGCCTTCGCAATGCTCAACCTTGGGAAATGGACGGTTGATGACTACCCATACCAAATCCTCAACTTCATTGGCGCCGGTTTCCTCGCCGCCTCAGCCGCCACGCCCTTCAACGCCGGCGTCTTCTTCACTGAACTCATCTGGTCCCTCTTCGGTCTGTATGGAATTATCCGCATCTACCTAGACCGTAAGAAGAACACTGCCCAAAGCTAGGGCTCACCCGACCCGCCTCCATTTTGACAGAAAGAATCACCCCCATGAGCTTCGCTTTCGAAATCGGCATCATCGCCGGCATCCTGTTCGTCGTGGCCTACGGCCTGCTCAACTTCCGCGTCCTGACAGCCGATTCCCCGCTGTACCAATCCCTTAATTTCCTCGGCGCGACCGGATTCGTCTACACCGCCATTTCTCCCTTTAACCCAGGCCTGTTCATTGTTGAGACAGTATGGGCCGTCGTCGCGCTTCTTGGCCTCTGGAAGATTTTCACGAAGAAGGCCCCCAGCCAGGCCCGATAAAACCCTCGCCGCTCGGCGCAAACGAGCACTAGACTGAAGGCCCGTCACACACAGGGAGCACGATGTCTAGAGAAGATGCACAGCCACAGCGCAGAGAACTCATCCTGACTGCGGCCCTTAACACCATCGTTCGCGAAGGCGTTGCCGGGCTATCTTTACGGGCGGTCGCCGCCGAGGCACAGGTGGCACTCGGCTCCATTGCCTACTATTTCACCGATAAAGACGGCCTCATCAACGCCGCATTCCAGGACTTCACGCACCGCTCGGTGACTGAGTTTCGGGAATTCTATGAAGGCGTCTCCACCCTCGAAGAAGCACGGGCCGCCACTGTGGACATGCTCTCGGCTACCGCCCGTTCACGCACCGATATCATCCTGGGCAGCGAGCTTTACTCGTTGTCGCTGCGCCGCCCGCGCCACCGCATGATCCTTCTGGAGTGGACACGGGCGTGCCAAAAAGTCCTGTCCACATATTTTGATGAACCCACCACGCTGGGGCTTGATGCCCTCTACGAAGGAGCAGTCCTCCACCACGCCATGCGCGTGGGAGAGACTTCGACGCAGCGGATCGCTCTCGCAGTAGAGCGCCTAACCCCACCGGAGTCATTCATCTTGCACACCCCACGCGCGAGCTAGCGCCCGGGCTAGCGATCGCGCGTACTAGGGGATAGACTTGCGCGGTCATTGACCTTTGGCCTTTCCAGGCCGCTCACATGAAACGTTGGTCTATGGAACTCCTACGTATCCTCATATCCCGTTCGAAGCCGTATACCGGCTACGTCATCGCGGTGCTGCTTCTTCAAGCACTGTCCACCGCAGCAACGCTTTACCTCCCTTCGCTCAACGCGAAGATCATCGACAAGGGCGTTGCCCAAGTAGACATCGACTACATCTGGCACACCGGCGGCATCATGCTCATCGTGGCCTTCATCCAGGTCAGCGCCGCCATCGCCGCCATCTGGTTCGGCTCCCGCACCGCCATGGGCCTCGGCCGCGACCTGCGCTCCGAAGTCTTCCGCCGCGTCACCCGCTACTCCGCCGAAGACATGAGCAACTTCGGCACCGCCACCCTCATTACCCGCGGCACCAACGATGTCCAGCAAGTCCAGATGGTCTACATGATGATGCTCAACTTCATGGTTGCCGCCCCCATCATGTCCATCGGCGGCATCATCATGGCCATCCGCGAAGACGCCGGAATGTCCTGGCTCGTCGCGGTCTCCGTCATCGTGCTGCTGGCCGCCATCTCCGTCATCATCGTCCGCCTCATGCCGCTCTTCCGCTCGTGGCAGGAAAAGCTCGACGTCATGAACGGCACGCTGCGCGAGCAAATCGCCGGCATTCGCGTCGTCCGCGCCTTTACCCGCGAAGAGCACGAAGCCGAGCGTTTCCGCACCGCCAACCGCGACATCACCAACCTCTCGCTCAAGGTGGGCCAGCTGTTCGTCCTCATGTTCCCCATCATCACCGTCATCCTGAACGTGGCCACGGGCGCGGTTCTGTGGTTCGGCGGCCACCGCGTCGACGATGGCCTCGTGGAAGTCGGCTCCCTGACCGCCTTCCTGCAATACCTGCTACAGATCCTCGCGGCCGTCATGATGGGCACCTTCATGGCCATGATGCTGCCCCGCGCCGTCATTTGCGCGCGCCGCATCACCGACGTCCTCGAGCACGATCCCTCCATCGTCGAGCCCGCTACCCCGCTCACCCCGGAGCGCTCCGAGGGCGTGGTCGAGTTCGACAACGTCACGTTCCAGTACGCCGGCGCCGAAGCGCCCGTGCTTCACGACGTCTCCTTCACCGCCACCCCCGGCACCACCACCGCTCTCATCGGCGCGACCGGTTCCGGCAAAACCACCGCACTCTCCCTGATCCCGCGCCTCTACCTCCCGACGAAGGGGCGCGTGCTTCTCGACGGCACCAATATCGCCGATATGGCACGAGGGGACGTCGTCAAGCGTGTGGGCCTCGTGCCTCAGAAGCCGTACCTGTTTAGCGGTTCCGTGGCCTCCAACCTGCGCCTCGGCGCCCCGGACGCCACCGACGAGGAGCTGTGGGAAGCGCTGCGCGTGGCCCAGGCAAACTTCGTCGAGGACCTCGACATGCACATCTCCCAGGGCGGCACCAACGTTTCCGGCGGCCAGCGCCAGCGCCTGTCCATCGCACGCATGCTGGTGGCGCGGCCGCTGGTGTACCTCTTTGATGATTCCTTCTCCGCGCTCGACGTGCTCACGGATGCCGCGGTACGCGACGCCATGCGGGAATACACCGCGAAGGCGACGACCATCATCGTGGCGCAGCGCGTGAGCTCGATCGTGGATGCGGATCAGATTCTGGTCATGGACGCCGGGCGCGTCGTGGCCCGCGGCACGCACGAGGAGCTGCTGGAAAGCTCGACGACGTACCGCGAAATTGTGGAATCCCAGGAGGTGGCATAAATGACTGAGCAAGACAACGCGACGTTAGAAGCCGAGATCGAGCAGAAGACCGGCGAAAACGCGCCGCGCAAGGCCAAGAATTTTTGGCCCTCCGCCAAGCGTCTCTTTGGTCTGCTCGCGCCATTCAAGGCGCAGCTTGTCGCGATTGCCGCGATGAACCTCGTGTGCGTGTTCCTCGCCGTGGCCGCGCCCAAGGTTATGGGCAAGGCCACCGACGTCATCTTCTCCGGTGTCATTTCCCGCCACCTGCCCGCCGGCATGACCAAGGAGCAGGCCATCGCCGCTCTGCGCGCGGGCGGGCAGGACAAGTTCGCGGACATGGCCTCCGCCATGGACTTGAGCCCCGGCTTCGGCATTGATTTTTCCAAGCTGGGCACGATCATCGGCATCGTGATTGCGATGTACGTGGTGTCCTCGCTCTTCCAGTGGTGGCAGGGCTACCTTCTGAACTCGCTGGTGATGAAGGTGGTCTTCGATCTGCGCGAGCGCATCGAGGCGAAGATCAACCGGCTGCCGCTGAACTACTTCGATACGCAGTCGCGCGGCGACCTTCTTTCGCGCACCACCAACGATGCCGACAACGTCCAGACGGCGCTGCAGCAGGCCATTTCGCAGCTGTTCTATAACCTGCTCATGGTCATCGGCATCACGGTCATGATGTTCACCGTGTCCTGGCAGCTGGCCCTCGTTGCGCTGCTGGCGCTGCCGCTGACCGGTGTGGTCATCGGGGTCGTCGGCTCGCGCGCGCAAAAGCAATTCAAGGCGCAGTGGAAGGCCACCGGTGACCTCAACGGGCAGGTCGAGGAAGCCTTCTCCGGCCACGACCTGGCAACCGTCTTCGGGCGCATCGACTCCATGACGGAGGACTTTGATAAGCGCAACGAGGAGCTCTTCCGCTCCGCGTCGCTGGCGCAGTTCCTGGCGGGCATGATGATGCCGATCATGCAGTTCATCTCCTACCTGTCCTACGTGGTCATCGCGGTGCTCGGCGCGTTGAAGGTGGCCTCCGGCAACCTCACGCTGGGTGGCGCCCAGGCCTTCATCCAGTACTCCCGCGAGTTCAACCAGCCGCTGGGCCAGCTCGGCGGAATGATGCAGCAGGTGCAATCGGGCGTGGCCTCGGCCGAGCGCGTCTTCGAGTTCCTCGACGCTGAGGAAGAACCCGCCGAGGAGACCACCTCCCGCCTGGGCGGGCGCGCGAAGGGCTTGGTTGAGTTCGAGGACGTGGACTTCTCCTATGATCCCGAAACCCCACTCATCCAGGATCTCAGCCTCCGCGTGGAACCGGGCCAGACCGCGGCCATCGTGGGCCCCACGGGTGCCGGCAAGACCACGCTGGTCAACCTCATCATGCGTTTCTACGACATCGATTCCGGCACCATCCGCCTCGACGGCGTCGACACCGCGCAGATGTCGCGCCACGAGCTGCGCTCCCAGGTGGGCATGGTGCTGCAGGACGCCGTCGTCTTCGAGGGCACCATCATGGACAACATCCGCTACGGCCGCCTCGACGCGACCGATGAGGAAGTCATTGCCGCCGCCAAGGCCACCTACGTGGACCGCTTCGTCCACGCGCTGCCTGAGGGCTATGACACGGTCATCGATCAAGACAATGGCGCGATTTCCTCCGGCGAGCGCCAGCTCATCACCATCGCGCGCGCCTTCCTGGCGCAGCCGGCGCTCCTCATCCTCGATGAGGCGACCTCATCCGTGGATACCCGCACCGAGGTGCTCGTTCAGGACGCCATGAATGCGCTGCGCGCGGACCGCACCTCCTTCATCATCGCGCACCGCCTGTCCACGATTCGTGACGCCGACATCATCATCGTCATGGAAGAAGGACGCATCGTGGAACAGGGCACCCACGCCGAGCTTCTCGACGCCCACGGCGCCTACTGGCGCCTCCACCAGTCCCAGTTCCGCGAGGACTAGTCGACGCTCACGGACATCGTCGGGGCCGAGAACGTGTCACCCGTGAGGTTCGCCAACTCGAGGGTGACGTCGCTTAAGGAAAGGTGCTCCATGAGGGCGTCGGGAAGCTCGGCGTCCGGAGCAGGGGGAATTCCGAGCTGATCGAGAACGGCGTTGATATCGCCGCTGGTGAGATCCGCCGTGACGGGCACGGTGCGCGCACCCTCGACGGTGGGCGTGACGGTCAGCGAGGTCGCCACGATGCGCGCGGGCTCCACGGTGGTTACTGAACCACCGGTGGTGAGCAGGCCATCGCCGGCATTTCCGGGCAAGGTGATGGCCAGGTTGCGCACGGCAAGGCGATCGCCGGTGAGCTCGATAACGCGCACCTCGCCGTCGCGGGTGGGCATCGTGCCCAGCGTGGCTTTCACGTTTCCCGTTAGCGTGACCTCGTCCGCCTTCACGGTGGAAAAGTAGGGCTGCGCCGGGGCGACCTGCGCGCTCACGCCCGTCGCGCTCGCCGCAGCGACCATGGCGGCCACGAACAACACGCTCCGTGAGCGCGAAGGACGGTGCTTAAACATCGGTGGGCTCCCACGCCAGGGTGAGCGCGCCGCCAATGATGCCGAGCAGCGTGCCGATAAGGAAGCCTCCCAAGTTAGAGGTAGGCAGCGCAATCACGGCCACGATGATGCCGAGCACTCCCAGATACGTCGAGGTGGCCGGGCGAAACCACGCTCCTAAGCCGAACATGACCAACAGCGCCCCGATAAGCAGCGTGGACACGCCCGACACCGTGGAAATCATGACCAACAGGTCCGAGATGTGCACGGTGAAATACGCGGGCGTGGCGATAACGATTCCCGAAAGTATGAGCAGCAAGCCCGGGATGAAGGGCCGCCCACCGCGCCACGCCTTAAACCGATCAGCAGCCATTTCCGCGGCCCCGTTCCACGGATACGCCCACGTTCTGTGCTGACAGCGTCTTGGCGCCGATGGAGGTGGCACGGACGTCGTCGGCAGTCAGCGAAACCTTCTTTGCATACAGGCCCCACGTTCCGGGATCCGCGGTGGTGGACAGCTGGCGCGCATCGATGCCCACGTTCGCATCCTCCATGACCAACGAGCCCTCGATGTCCGACGCACCAACCAACAAGTCGGTGGCCTCCACGCTGTTATCGCCCTTCGCCTTCAGCGCCAGCGTGGCCTCCCCCACCGCCGGCAGGTCCGTCGTGACGTAGAGGCAAAGATCCGAGGCCGCCGCGTGCTCCATCTTCAACCGGGCCGTCGGCACGTCCTCCTCACCCTTCTTGTCACTATCCACGAAGAGCGAGAAAGCCTCGCCCTCCAAGTGCCGCATGTTGACGTTGAAGAACGTTCCCGATAGCGCCAGGTTCGCCGTCAGACCGCCTTGCGCCACTGCAAACCCCGTCACGCCGAAAGCCGCAAATCCTGCGATAAGCCCCACCGCCGCCTTCGGCGCACTGATTCTTCCCATACACGTCAGCTTATTTCTCGGCCTCCGAAAACACTACCTGAATCCTGACTCACTGATTTCGGGGCCGAGGATTTAAGGTAAGAGGCACACACAGCAGCAATTAAAGGAGCGCGCATGTTCGGCTGGGTTGCCATCGCCGCATCGGTCCCGGTGTGGCTGTACTTTTTCTACCGCCTCACGGCGCTGTTTCGGTTCATCCGCTCCGGCGGCCCCACGCAGCTAAACCGTACCGACCGCCCCCTGGCGCGCCTCGGCCGCGTGCTTATCGAAGTCTTCGGCCATACCCACTTCAAGGGCCGGCCGCTGGTCAATGCCGCGCACTGGCTCGTGATGGTGGGCTTCCTCTTCGGCGCCATCGTGTGGTTCGAGGCCTATATCCAAACCTTCGCGCCCGATAACGGCTGGCCGTGGCTCAGCGACTGGCCGGTCTATCACTTCATCGAAGAGGTCCTCGCGATCGGCACCGTGCTGGGTATCTGCTTCCTCATTGGCGTGCGCCTAAAACTCGGCCATACCGAGCGCGGCAGCCGTTTCTATAATTCGCAGGTCTTCCCGGCGCGCCTGGTGGAGGCCATCGTGCTCCTCGAGGGCCTAGGCATGCTCGCTGTCAAGGCCTCCGCCATCGCCACGTATGGCGGAGGCTCACCGTGGGCTGATTTCTTGACGATGCGTGTGGCGGGGGTTATGCAGGCGTCGCCAAGCATGGTGCAGTTCTTTGCCCTGGTGAAGCTGCTGACGGGCCTGGTGTTCATCGCCTGCATCGCGCGCTATTTCCAGTGGGGCGTGATGTGGCACCGTTTCATGGCCTTCTTCAACATCTTCTTCCAGCGCAACGCCACGGGTGAAAAGGCGCTGGGCTCAGTGCCCACACCCGACCTGGAGGACCTTGAGCCGGGGAGCTGGAAGATGCTTCTCGACGCCTCCTCCTGCACCGAATGCGGCCGCTGCCAGGACCTCTGCCCCGCATGGAACACCGAGAAGCCGCTGAGCCCGAAGAAGCTCATGATGGACCTGCGCCAGGGCGCGCTGGATAACTACAACCCGCACGAGGGGCTCAACGTGCTGGCGATGGCGGGCACGATTGATGATGACGTCCTGTGGGCCTGCACCAACTGCGGTGCGTGCGTGGACCAGTGCCCGGTGGATATCGAGCACATCGACCACGTGGCGGACCTGCGCCGGTTTAAGGTGTTGGCGGAGTCCGACTTCCCGTCGGAGCTGACCGGGCTGTTTAAGAACATGGAGACGAAGGGCAACCCGTGGGGTCGCAACGCCTCGGAACGGCGCACGTGGATCGACGAGGCGCGTGCCGATGGCATTGAGGTGCCGATTATCGGCGAGGACGCGGAAGACTTTTCGGACCTGGAGTACCTGTTCTGGGTCGGTTGCGCGGGTACGTATGACGACAAGGGCCGCGCCACGACGCGCGCGGTGGTGGACATGCTGCACACTGCGGGCGTGAAGTTCGGTGTGTTGGCTACGGGCGAGACCTGTACCGGTGACCCGGCGCGCCGTGCCGGAAATGAGTTCCTGTTCCAGGTGATGGCGGAGCAGAACGTCGCCACGCTTAACGACGCCTTCGCCGGCGTCCCCAAAGGCCAGCGCAAAATCATCACGACGTGTCCGCACTGCTTCAACACGATTCGCAACGAGTACCCCGACTTCGACGGCCACTTCGACGTGCTGCACCACACGCAGCTGCTCAACCGTTTGGTGCGGGAGAAGCTGCTGGTCCCGGTGCCGCGCTCCCCGGAGAACCGCAAGCCGGTGGCCTACCACGACCCGTGCTTCCTGGGCCGCCACAACAAGGTCTTCGACCCGCCGCGTGAGCTCGTGGAGGCGACCGGTGCGTCGCTGGCGGAGATGGACCACAACCGCGACGAGGCCTTCTGCTGCGGCGCCGGTGGCGCGCGCATGTTCATGGAGGAAAAGCTGGGCAAGCGCATCAACGAGTTCCGCTCGGAGCAGGCCGTGGCAACGGGCGCGGAACAGATCGCGACGGGCTGCCCGTTCTGCAACGTCATGCTCACGGGCGGCGTGAAGTCCATCGCGCCGGAAACCCAGGTCAGCGATGTGGCGCTCATGCTGCGCAGCGCCATCGCCCCCTCCGGCGACCTCCCTGCCCCGCGCGAGAAGGCCTTCCTCGACACGCCTCGCCGCCTGCCCGTGGAAGATTCCGACGTGCCTTCCCCGGAAGCGACCGCTGCGCAATCTGCCCCGACAAGCTCCCCACAGGCCCCCACCGCTGCGCCGTCCGCACCAAGCGCTGCCTCTGCGCCGCAGGCACCTGCAGCGCCGACGCCTCCGGCTGCCCCCAGCGCTCCTGCAGCACCCACTGCGCCCCAAGCTCCGTCCGCGCCAACCGTGCCTACTGCTCCAGCAGTTCCTTCCACCCCTAGTGCACCGGCGGCCCCCAGCACACCTCAGGTACCCGCAGCCCCCACCGCTCCCGCAGCTCCGACTGCGCCAAGCGCGCCGCAAGCACCCGCAGCGCCTAGTGCCCCGGCTGCTCCTTCGACACCGAAACCTCTAACTGCGCCCAGCACTCCTGCGGCGCCGTCCGCACCGACACCACCGGCGGCACCCAGCGCACCCGCGGCACCAAAGGCTCCAGCCGCGCCCAGCGCACCTCAGGCACCCGCAGCGCCGTCTGCGCCCAGTGCGCCGGCTGCTCCAGCAGCGCCAAGCGCACCAGCCGCACCGAAAGCACCATCTGTGCCAGACGCGCCAGGGGTGCCGAAGGCTCCGGGGGCGTCGGCAAGCAAGGGCGACTAGTGCGACGTCGGCCACACCACCAACGCACGGGGTAGGCGTGCCTGATACCCCACAGGTACGCTCTACCCCATGCAAATTGACGTAACCTACGTCCTCGCCTCGGGCGAGACCAACTACACCAACTCGCTGGTGTCCTTCGCATGGATTATGGCGGTGGCGCTGTTGGCGCCGTTGGTGTCTCATGCCCTGGGCAAGAAGATGCCGGCCGTGGCACTGCTCATTTTCTTCGGCATGCTCATCGGCCCATCGATGTTGGGCCTGGCCCATGAAGACCCCGGCATCGGGATGCTCAAGGAGCTTGGCGTTGGCGCGCTGTTCCTGCTTGCGGGTTTTGAAATTGACCTCGCCAGCCTGAAGTCGAAGGAAGCCGCGACGGGGCTCTCCACCTGGCTCATCTGCATGGTGGTGTGTGGCGTTGGCGCGTACTTCCTCATGGATGACATCCCCGGCGCCATCGTCATGGCAATTGCTTTGACGTCGACGGCACTGGGCACCATCACGCCAATGCTCAAGCAAGACAAGCTGCTTGGCACGCGGGTGGGAGATTCCGTGGTCATCCACGGCGCCATCGGTGAGGTTGCGCCGATTACCGCGATGGCGCTCCTTTTGGGAACGCGCTCCACGTGGACCACGATGTTGATTCTTCTGGCCTTCATCGCAATCGCGGTCGCCGTGGCCATCATGCCCTTTGCCATTACGACGCTCATGCCGTGGTTCAAGGACGCATTCATCTCCGGGGCGGGCTCCACCAACCAAACCATCATGCGCCTCATCATTTTGATTCTGGCCATCCTCATGGCGGTCACCGCCGTTTTTGAGCTCGATATCGTGCTGGGCGCCTTCGCAGCGGGCATCATCCTGAACCGCATCGTGCCCGATGAGTTCCATAAGGGCTTGGAGAACCGCCTCGACGTGGTGTTTTATTCCATGCTCATCCCGGTCTTCTTCGTGGTCTCCGGCATGGCGATTGACTGGAAGGTCATCGTGGACGAGCCCCTCAAGGTCCTCGGCATCCCGCTTCTTATCCTGGTGACCCGCGGCCTGCCAGTGTTCCTGCGCGAAAATATCCACCACACGGGCTCCGACGTCGAAACCACCCGCGAGCGCCTCCAAGTGGCGCTCTATGCGGCAACCGGCCTGCCCATCATCGTGGCGGTGATGACGCTTGCGGTGGGTTCGGGCATCGTCGATACAGAAATGGCCTCGATCTTCATCGCCGGCGGTGCCCTCACCGTCGCAATCTTCCCGTTCCTCTCCGGCCTCGTGCGCGAAAAGGAGCAAGCTAAATAGGCTGTTAGGATGGCTATTGTGACTAATCCTTTCAGCATGCGGCTTTCCGACGCCGAACGGACCAACGCCGTCAACGACCTCGCCCAGGCCTTGGGTGAAGGCCGTCTATCGATGGACGAGTTTGAACAGCGCACCGACGCGATAATGGAGGCGACGACTCGCCGCGAGCTGGCGGCCGTCTTCATGGATATCCCCACCAAAGCCAGCACGGAGCTCAAGATCTACTCCCAAGGTGAAATGGAGCGCGCCTACCAGGCTACGAAGAAGCCTCGACTGGCCACGGCCATGGTAGGCACGCTGGGGTTGTTGTTCGGCTCGATTGCATCTTTCGGTGCCATGTCCGGCGTCACCGCCGCGCTGACCGGAACGGGCCTGCTTTTCCTCATCCCCGCGTTGTGGATCATGCTGTACGTGGCCAAGGTGGGCCCGGAATCCTGGCATCGCCCGTCGCCGCGCCAGATCGAGCGCCAGCGCATGCGCGAGCTCAAGGCCGCGGGCGCGGAGGAACGCGCGCAGATGCGGGCGTTGGAGCAGGCGCAATGGGCGGAGAGGCGTCGTCAAGCAAGCGAAATCACCGGCGATGCGATGAATCTGGCCAAACGCAAGCTGGAGCAGTGGAACCAGAAGTAACATATCCGGCATGACACACAACCGGATTTTTGATCAATCCACCAAACTACAAGGCGTTGCCTACGATATTCGCGGCGAGGTTTCCACGGAGGCCGAGCGCATGGAGCTCGACGGGCACAGCATTTTGAAGCTCAACACCGGCAACCCGGCAGTGTTTGGTTTCGATGCGCCGGACGTCATCATGCGCGACATGATTGCGGCGCTGCCGACCTCCCAGGGCTACTCCACATCGAAGGGTATTATCCCGGCACGGCGCGCGATTGTAACCCGCTATGAGCTGGAGGATTTCCCCAGCTTCGACGTCAATGACGTGTACCTGGGCAACGGCGTCTCCGAACTGATTTCGATGGTCACGCAGGCGCTGCTTGACGACGGCGATGAGGTTCTCATCCCCGCCCCTGACTACCCCCTGTGGACGGCGGCGACGTCGCTGGCGGGTGGCACGCCCGTGCACTATTTGTGCGATGAAGAGGATGATTGGAATCCGTCCATTGAGGATATTCGCGCAAAAGTAACGGAGAAGACCAAGGCAATTGTGGTCATTAATCCGAATAACCCGACGGGTGCTGTGTACTCGCGTGAAACGCTGCAGAAAATCGTTGAGGTAGCACGCGAATACAATCTGCTGATTCTGGCGGATGAGATTTATGACCGCATTCTTTATGACGGTGCGAAGCACATTTCGATTGCCTCCCTGGCGCCGGACTTGCTGACGATCACGTTTAATGGCCTGTCGAAGGCCTACCGCGTGGCCGGCTACCGCGCGGGCTGGATGGTGCTGACGGGCCCGAAGTCCCATGCCCGCGGTTTCATTGAGGGCCTGGATTTGCTGGCGGGCACGCGCCTGTGCCCGAATGTACCGGCGCAGCACGCGATTCAGGTCGCACTTGGTGGGCGGCAGTCGATTTATGAGCTCACCGGTGAGGGTGGTCGCTTGCTCAAGCAGCGCAATATTGCCTACGAGAAGCTCAATGAGATTCCGGGTGTGTCGGTGACGAAGCCGATGGGCGCGCTGTACTGTTTCCCGCGTCTGGATCCGGACGTGTATGAGATTCACGATGACTCGAAGCTCATGCTCGACATCCTGCGCGCCGAAAAAATCCTCATGGTGCAGGGCACCGGCTTTAACTGGCCCACGCCGGATCACTTCCGCGTGGTCACGCTGCCGTGGGCTTCGCAGCTGGAGAACGCGATCGAGCGGCTCGGCAACTTCCTGGTGAGCTACCGCCAGTAGCCCTGCACGCTACTGACGGCCAGGCTTCCCACGATCGGGCAGGCGTAAAGGGGCGCGCTCAGCGCAAAAGCGTGCGAGGCCCCTTGCCTCGAGCACTAGCGGTCGGGCGGAGCGGGGCTTCCCGGCTCGGAAGGTGTGGATGCCGGCGGCGCGGCGGGTGTGCGGGCGCTTGGCTCAGTACAGCTTTGGATTGCGGTGCCGTCACGATGCTCCCGGATGCGCTGGGCGCGCGGCGCGCGATGCGGGTGGGCCGGTTCCCGCGGATCGCGGGGGCCGGCCGGTACCCATTTAATCTTGCCGTTTTCGCGCACAATGCGGCCACGGCCCGGGAGGCCATTGATGGCGTTGTGGTACTTGCACAGCGGAGTGAGGTTCTCGGGGTTCGTTTCGCCGCCGTGTCTCCATTCTGTGATGTGGTGTATCTGGGAATAATCGGCGCCGCACAGGCAGCGATCCCAGGCGCAGGTGGGTTGCTCGCCGCAGGCCATGATGCGCTGCTTCTCCGAGGCGACGCGCTGGGTGCGGTGGAGTTCCACGGGGCCTTTGACGCGGTCAACATTCATGACGAGGCCTTCTTCGGCGAGCTCGCGCTCGATGAGCTCTTTGCCCGTGATCTTGGCGCCGTTGGATAGCTGAATCACGATATCCCCGAGGTCTGGGGCTGCGTTGTCCCGAGACTCGTCGGCGCAGGGCTGGTCCGAAGTAGAAATTGGGGGTATTGGAGCCGCGGAATCGGAGCGCGGGGTGGACGGGTCGCCCAAGCGTCCCAGGATTGTGGCGTACTCGGGAAGCTCCATGACGGCGAGGGTCTGGGCCACGGGGCGGGCGAGACGGCCCTCGCGAAACGCGGCAGTGAAGGAACCCACCGGATCGTCCTCATCGATATTGGGGCGTAGGTCCTCAATAAGCGCGGCCGGGGCTGTGAGCGTGAGCTTGGATAACTCCTTACCCCGGCGAATTGTCACGCCCGGCTTCGGCTCTGGCGGCGGGTTGAGCTCGCGAATGCGCTTGCGCGCATAGCGGGCCACGGCCTTCTCATCGCCAGTGATTCCGCACAGCTCAATGCGCAGATCCCAGGCCTGGCGCTGTTTCTTCAGCCTTCCCGCGAAGCGTTCAATGAGAAGCAACGTGGGAAGGTCGTGCCCATTGGCACGGGCGGCCGCAACCGCACGCGCCTGTTTGCGGGTGAAGGCGGTGGAGGCAAAGTAGACGTCAAAAAGCGCCAGCAGAGAGCGTGCCGCAGACTCCGGACCCCACGCCCGGAGCTGCTCGAAGCTGAGCCCCGCAACGCCGGCGACAAGCTCGATGCCCGCCGCCTGGCTGCGAAGATGCGCTTCCACAAGGTTCATGCCAGCAACGCTAAACGCCCCACCCGCACCGCACAACGGCGCCGCCGCCAGCCTGTGGATAACTTGTTGATCGCGTCATCATTAGTTTTCTTTTTAATGAAACTCATTCACAATGATAGGCATGACTAACCTGAATCCGTGGCGTACTGGGCTCATCAGTTTTCTTAGCCTCACCGCTCTGATAACGCTTGCGGGTTTGTTTCTACTACGCCCCACCACCCCGCCATCCGAGCACACCAGCACCGATTTCTTCGCTACCTATGCGCTCAATCAGCCACAGGTGACCGGAACCGTCGACCGCATCGATCATCATCTTTGCAGCGATCCCCATGCCGGCCGGGCTTTCGACGAAGCCCCGCTGATTCCCGCCGCGAGCGAGGACACCAGCTGCACCCGCGCACTGATAGATCTGACCTCCGGCGAGGACACGGGGCGCAAAACCCAACTCATCTTCCACGGCCTGGCCAGTGACCCGACCCTAAACCAGGGCGATGAGATAGTGCTTTCCCATTCCGCGGATGGCACCTATGCCTTCGCTGATTTTCAGCGCAGTGGAAACCTTGCGTTATGGGCTATTATCGCGGCCCTTGTTATCGTCGGCTTCGCCGCCTGGCATGGGCTGCGAGCACTGCTGGGCCTAGGTATCAGTTTGGCCATCGTCTTCTTCTACCTCATCCCCTCCCTCATCGAGGGCCATTCGGCACTACCACTGGCGCTTGTTACCTGCGCGGCCATCCTTTTCCTCGCCGTTCCTCTCGTACACGGCGTGAACTGGAAATCCGCCTCCGCCCTGGGAGGAGCATTGGTGGCGCTGGCGTTGTCGGGGGCGCTGGGGTGGGCGTCGATAAGCAGCACGGCGTTAACCGGTGCAAGCTCGGAAGACAACCTCAAGTTACTGCTCTACATGCCCGGGGTGCCCGTTGTGGGCGTGCTGCTGTGCGGGTTCATTGTGGGCGCGCTGGGCAGCCTCAACGACATCGCGGTGGCGCAGGCCTCCACCGTGCGCGAGCTGCACGCCGCCGATCCGACGGTGGGGCCCGGCGCGCTCTTTACCTCAGCGATGAAAGTGGGCCGCGACCATATCGCCTCCATGGTGTACACCATCGTGCTGACCTATACCGGCGCGGCCCTTCCCCTGCTCATGCTCATCACGGCGGCGCAGCGCCCAGCCCTGCAGATCCTCTCCAGCGACCTCGTCGCCACGGAGGTTCTGCGCTCCCTGCTGGGCGCGATGGCCTTGACACTCGCGGTGCCGCTGACCACCGTGATTGCGGCGTTTACTGTGCCGGAAGGACGCGACCAAGCGCCTCGACGGTCCAGCCCGCGGCACGCCAAGCATCGACGCTGAGCACGTTGCGGCCGTCGATAATGTGGCGGCGGGCCACGAGTGCACCAGCCTCAGCCGGGTCGAGGTCGCGGAATTCCTGCCACTCGGTGGCCAGGATGACCAGCTCGGTGTCCTTGAGTGCCGCGCTTGCCGACGCCGCGTAGTTCAACGTCGGGAACACCTTCTTAGCGTTCTCCCTCAGCCTCGTAGCAAAACACAACAGGCGCTGTGAGGTTTCCTCTCACAACACCTTTAGTGTTTTCGGGTGGTCATCCCCTGAGGGGTGGGTTCTAGCTCAGCTGGCGGCGTCGCGTCGCGAGAAGCACGCCGAGACCGATGATGGTCAGACCAACCAACGTTGGTACCCACAAACCAACGCCGCCTGTCTTGGGAAGATCGCCTTGGAATACGTTGGCGACTGTCATCACCACGTCCTTTGAAGAAAGGTTCCATTGGCTCGGAGCCTTGCTGTAATCCACCTCTTGAGCAATGAGTTCAATGCCCTCTGGGTCGTCGAAGGTAATATCCGCCTTCACGTCCTTGCCCTGACCGCTCACAGACACCCTGAAGTCAATTGGCTTTGTAAGCAGGCTGTAGGACTCCGGAGCCTTAGTCTCAACGAGGCGGTAATGCCCCGGCTTGAGTTCCTCCGAGCTAAAAGTGCCGGTTTCCTGATTCAAAGTTAGCTTCGTAGCAACACCCGTCTCGTTGCCCTCATTGTCGAGCGTACGCAGCTCGAACTCCGCGGTCTTGAGCTTCTCTGCCTCAGCAAGGACGTTCTCCTTGTTGAGATCATCGCTTGAAATCTTGGCTAGGTGCAGACGAACCGTATCGGTTCCTTCTTCCGGATAAGGAACACAGCCATCATCTTCTTTATTTCCAACAATGGCAGTGTTGAAGAAACCTTGTCCAGGTTTGCATTCACCAGTTTTAGGTGCTGCAGCATTTGCGTCGATCGCCACCTGCATCTCGACTTCGAAGACGTGCTTACCGTTACTGGTTTGACCAAACTGTTTGGTACCCGCAGGTTGGATTTCAGCGTATCCAGCCAGCTTGAACGGGCCGGCTCCTTGCTGAATTCCGGATCCCGCCTTGCGACCAAATTCATCAGTCTTGGTCCACGAGGTCTTCAGAATTTTCACTGAGTTCGGAAACTCCGGCTTATCAACAACCTCGTCATAGATTGCGCCCATATTTTTATCTGGGTTGGTCACGGTAATTGTGTACTTCAGGTTGTAGGTGCCATCGCCGTTAGCAATTGCGTGATCCTCAACAGCATCCTTTTCCACCAAAGGATCAACCGGCTCAGGCACGGTATCAGGGGCAATTGCCGATGTACCGTCAGTGTTATAAGAACTGGGCGCAGTTCTCGTCCCAACAATTCTCGGCTTCACACTTCCGATGCTGGCCGCAGCATTACCGACCTTGATTTCCACAATTTGGCTTACGCCCCCTTTGGAAGAGCTACCGCCCAAGCCAAAGGCCAAGGTATCGCCAGATTCTGCCCATCCTTGTCCCCATACCGGCGCTTTATTCGGGTTCCCGAGAAAACCAAACAGGGTCTGGCCGGACGGCATAGTCAGGTTAGTGATATCGATGCGATCAACTTTGCCAGTGGAGAGATTGATTCGTTCAAGCCAGATCTTTTGCGGAGTGCTTGGGTTTGCCCACCCGCTTTGAATTCCCCACGCATAGTTGGGGGCATCCGAAAGAGCTACGATGTCCTCAGATACGGTACGGTAATTTTGTCCGATGGACCATGGCGTAGCAGCCGCTTGTTTTGCGGGGAATTTATTCTTAGAAGTTGCTGTGAGCCGATCGAGGTCAACCTCGTAGAGCCGTCCGGCTCCCCAGCTTGATGACGCAGCTACCCAGTACTTTCCATTCGAGTCGAAGGTACCCGCGTTGATGCCGCTGCCTAGATCATTGGAGTATTCACCGACTTTGCTAGCGTGCTCAGGTAATTCGCCAAGGAATCCTTGCACGCGTCCGAGGTCGAAAACCTCACCAGTGTAGGGGTTAATCTGAAGCAAATGCCCAGCAGGGAAACACGGGTCCTCGATGTGGCCGACAGAATCTACAGTCCTAGGCTCACTAATCGCATAGATGTAGTTATCTTTATCGTTGTAAGCGATTGCGTTGTAAACCCATCCGCTTTTCGGCCCGACTTCGTGGGTCTTATAGTTTCCCGTCTCATCTTGTACTTGCAGGTAGAGCTGCGAAGAAATACGGTCTTTACTACTGTTCGGGCTGGCCACCACAAACCGCCTCGTGCCGTACAGAGCCTCACTAGCAGTAAGGCTACGAGCAGGCTGACGGCTGTCGGGTTTTGTATCGCGCTGGGTACACTTCTCGCCTGAAGGAGTTACTGGGGGAACATCCTTCTCTTCAATCGGGGCAATCGGAAGCCCTGGCTCAGGCTCAATCACCCAGTCCTTGTCACGCGAGCCGTTAATGACGAGATCTTCCGAGCGGGTAGGCTCCGAACGGTACGAGGTGCGGAGAACAACCTGGGAATCCTTCGCAACTTTGACCGAGCTGAGCCGCTGTCCATCCTTGGTTGGGAACCATGTGATTTCGACGCGATCCGAATACGTTTTTACCTCGTGTTCAAGCGTGACACCATCTCCCAAACCCTCAATGGGCAGTTCAAAGTAAACGTCTTCGAGTCGCGCGGAAGGACTCAGGGTGAGGTGAGCATTCTCGAAGAGAGAGTTCTCCTTCACCGTAAACGTAGTCTTATACGGGTCCTCACCCTCGGTCTTCTGTTCCGACAACTCAACCCCGTTGCCGGTGACATTGACCCGGTGGCCTTGGGACTCATTGTCCATGTCCTGGCCCCAGATTTGCACTGCATACGTGCCATTCGGAGGTGCGACTGGGTTAAAGATGATGATGTCGCCACCTTGGAAATATAGATCAGTCACCTTCGGAATGAGCTGGAATTCCGTGTCATAAGACTTATTAAGAGAATTCCAATTCCATTCCTTCTCATAGAGATCCTCAAAGGTACGGTCTACAACAGTCGTGCCATTGCGCACAACGCGGATGCGAACGGGGCCCGTGATCGACTTGGTATTGGAATCATTTCGGTCCTTCTTAATAGCGAACCTTGTCATCCGCCATTCACCGGTTTCGTTCACGGTCATGCCCAACTCTGGATTGCCGTTGAGGAATTTCGGCTGGGGATTGGACAGCGACAGCTCTTGGTCGTATACGCCCGGCTGACCATAAACAGGACCCGGTTGCGCTGCACGAAGACGTCCACCGTTGGTCGACTCTGGGGACAGCTCTAAAGCATCGGCTTCTTCAGGTGCATTAGTATCGGCCTCGGATTCCGTTGATTCTTCTGCAATGGTCTCGGAGGCCTTCATACCGAAACCAGATTCCTTGAGTTCCTCCTTGGACGGTACTTCGTCGGCTTCAGCTACGGAGTACTCAGCCTCATCCGTGGTCTCAACCTCAAACTCAACCATGCGCGGAGGAACCGAGTACAACGCCTGGATATCAAAGGCCAAGTAGCTTTCCTGATCGTCAGCGTCCTTGTCATTGTTCTTATCGGCGTTCACGAATCCGTAGAACTCAGGTTCAATCTCATGCCCGTCAATAGTTACCTTGCGGATCTCCTTGATCTCACCCTTGCCAACACGCTTGATGGCAAACACATCCTCCAAAGAAGCTTTGAACCCAAAATCCCATGCGTACCCCTGGGGGTCCTCGACGGTGATGCGGTCTACATTTTTCTCCCGCTTTACCGTAACCGCCTGTTCAGTTTCGGCAGGCTCTGTTTCTAAAGGGGAAACGGATTCTTGCGCCGATACCTCAACCGGATAGGTTCCTAGGCCCACGGCAAGGGCGAAGGAAGCAACCACAGCGGAGACTCCTCGTATCGCGTTGCGGGTACGCGAGCTCGCAGTACGTGCTGCAGGCTTTTTAAAGTTTCGCATAATCGTTCTTTCCTAGAGTCCGCGGTTTACTGTGTTTGCTTGTTTCCGTTGCGCCGTGCGAGTACGGCACCGAGTAGTACGAGCATGCTGCCGAGGCCTACGGCCCAGAGAACGTTCGCACCTGTCGACGCCAGTGGGGAGTCGCCGTTGCTTGAGACTGGCGGCTCGCTCGTGGGGGGTTCTTCATGCGGCCCGGTTGGAACTCGGGGTGTCGTTTCTTTCGAAGGGGTGCCAGGATTGTGCGGCGGAGTGTCTTCTGGTGGCGGAGTATCTCGGGGCGTTGTTACCGGAGTTGTCGACGGAGGAGGAACATCTTTGTCCTTATCCCACTTAGTCACCACGACGTTCTCATAAGTGAACGATGTTCCTTCAAGATTGGCCAGAGGCAGAATAATCAACTTGGGGGATGAGACATGATAATCGAACGCGCTGTCCGGTTCGTCTTCTTCGAGAAGATAGAGCCCTGGTTTAAGGCGTTCGAAGTGAGCACGTCCGTCATCCCCAGTTGTTTGGGATGCGACACGCACGAGGCCCTGAGCACGAGCATCATCGAGCTCCATGTTCTTGGCCGCTGCTCGGCCAGCAGATGTGGTGACATCGATGCCTTTAACTTCCGACAAGGTAAAGGTTGCACCAGAAATTGCAGGAGGCTTCTCACCGGCGGGAACAGGATCGAAAGGATTCGTGGCGACCTTCTCTACTACCAGTGAGATTGAGCGCTGCGAATCGACGCTTTCTGCAACAATTCCTCGATCATTTCCACTAATCACGCGGGCATCTGCTGCGGGTAGGAAGAGCCCCGAGGATAGTACTGTTGCTGCAGCAATCGCCGCTACGTATTTGGTCCTACGCATTATGATTCCTTTTCCTCTTGAGCTTCCTCGGCGTGAGTGCTTTTCTGCTTTTCCCGGTAGACCCACCAGATGAGTCCTATGAGGACCAGGAGGGAGATCCCCAACAACAACCACATCCACCATTGGAAGATGGAGGCGGATTCGTCGATAAGCTGCTCTTCGTCCGGGTCCATCGGCACGCGTTCCGCATGAACAAGCAAACGGTGGGTGTTGATGCCGTATGGAGTACAGGTGACAAGGGTCAACAGGTCACGATCACCATCTGCACGCAGGTTGTCTACTTGGTCCGGCAGAACAACCTCAGTCTCATAAACTTGGTATTTCATTCGCTCGCCAAACGTAGAAATGTAAACCGCATCGCCCGCTTTAAGCTCTTCAAGGTCATCAAACATGGTTGCATTAGTCAGACCCGAGTGGCCGGTGATAACCGCGTGAGTTCCCTCGCCTCCGACGGGAAGAGACGTCCCATAGAGGTGACCTAATCCGCGCTGCAGGGTGGAATCCTTAGTGCCATGGTAAAGCGGCAGCTTTACGTCGATAGCGGGGATGACAACTTGGGACATCGCCGGTGCCCCGCTGAGCTGGTCGAGGTACTCCTGGTATTCAATATTGTCTTCGCTGATGCGAGTAAGCCACGGGTCCAAAATCGGGCCGTTGGTATGCGCGGCGTTGTAGCTGCGCGCCGCCTCAACCTGCTCACTGGCCTCTTGAGCATGGTAAGCATCCCGGAACTCCCGCTCGTACTCCTCAGTGACTTGCTGCTGGAGGTGGTTGTTCCACTGCGTAGCCAAGACTGGGTACATGAGCACGCATAGACCGGCGAGAATGATAACGACGGGCAGAACGACACGCTGCATTAGCGAGCGCTGCTGCCTGTGCTTGTGCGCAGGTGTGCGCGTTGCGATGCTCATGCTGTGTCCAATCTTTGTTTAAAAGGGGCGGGGATACTTTTGAAAGGCGCCTCCCCGCGTGGGTACGCCGCATGCTGGTTTAGCGTTCAGTGGCCGCTAGACCAGCAATGCACAGCACGCTTAAGCAGCGTTACGACGGGCAACGAATACGCCGGCACCTACAATGGCGAGACCAGCGAGAACCAGAGCGGTGATACCCATGCCACCGGTGTTCGGGAGGAAACGGTCGCTCGGCTTATTCTTCAGGTCGAAGGAGTACGCAAGGTTGTCAACCTTCACATTGCTCACATTGCTCAGGCCAGACACGTTCGGAGCAGTCTGGGTGCCACCGTCCGTGCGCTTAATTACGAACGGAACCAAACGCTCATCAAGCTGGAAGCCGGTCGGAGCCTTGGTCTCCTGTGCACACAGCAGAGTGTTGTCATCGGCATTGTCAGCAAAATCGGTGGCGTGAATTCCAGTGATGGAGATCTTGCCGTCCTTACCAGTGGTCCAGGAAGACTTACCGTTGACGTTCAGAGCCTCGGTATTAGGAAGCTGGGTGTAGCCATCCTCACCGGCCTGGCACTTCACCAGGCGGAACTCTGCACCCTGAAGCGGGGTTTTCCCGTCCTCACCAACCTTGTTGATGTTGAGGGTACCCCAGTAGGTCTTTACTTCCTCGGACTCGCGGTCGTACTCACCTCTACCATCACCATTGTTGAAATACAGCTTAGCCTTGTTAGGAATGACCTCAACGTTTTCCGGCGCCTTCGTGGTGATACGGGTCAGAACCTTGGTGCCAGCCTTCTGTTCAGCCAAGAGGGCACGGCCATCTTCATTGAACTGAAGGTTGATGTTGTGCTTCTCATCTTTCGCCGGTGCGGGAGTGATGACAGCATCGTAGTTTTTCGAATCCACCTTGGTTGCGTTTTCCCAGCTGGTGCCCAGGCGAACTTCAATTTTGTCAGCAGTCGGAGCTTCAAGGCGACCATCGAGAGCATCTTCGACTCGGTAGCTTACGAGCTTGTCCTCACCAGAAGCTGCCTTCGGGATGTCAGAGCTGATGGTGTAGGTGTACTCTTGACCGCCGTGCTTGTCTTTATCCTGAACGGTCTTTTCAATGCCCGCACGGGTGTTCTTCGGGTAAACGTGAACGTTATTGATCAGACCAGTGCCGGTCTCATTGGTAACCGGCACGGAAACCAAGAAGTCAGGCCCGGGAACGAAGCCAGAATTTGCTGGAACCTCAAGCTCGGAGACGCGGTAGACGCCTTCCTCAAGGCCGGTGAACTCGATGACACCGTTTCCATCAGTCACACCACTCTTTTTGACTGCTCCTTCAACAGGAGTGGCCTTCGAGGCATCATTCTTGTCATCACCCGTAGCTGGGGTTACGCGGATGATCGAGAACTTGAAGCCTGCAGGAGTATCGGGGGTCTTACCCGGGATCTTAGCTTCATCCAGCTTCGAACCATTAGACGTCCCGGAGTTGTCTCCATTGAGGTCACGCTTCGTGATGGTCAAGGAGTAGCCAGCCTCGTTGCCCGGCTGCTCCACCTGTGCAGCGGCCGGGGCTGCATTCTCAATAGCCAATCCTGCGGAGCCAGCAAAAGTGAGACCCGCTGCGATGGCGATTGCGGCAGTCTTCTTAATGACAAGTGCCATGGTGAGATTCCTTTCGGAGATTCAGTATTCGCTGGGCCCGTTGCGGTCAGCGATGAGAGAAAATTGAGCGCTCAAGAACTTCTCAAGTTTTCTGGGCCCAGCTTGGGCTCCATTTGAAACCTTACTACTTGCTTAAAATCAAGTCGATTTCACCTGCCACCCGACTACCTGCACGACAGCCCGATACTAAATCTTTTTGACAGACTCATACTTCTTCCAGCCATAGCCCAAAACTATCCATCACCACGGCCACAACAATAACCAGCATAAATATGGGCTGGACACCGACATACACTTAAAACTTGCAGACATTCACCCAACCCTGAATCTCGCACATAGTTGCTGAACACCAGTAACATTCAGGACCCTTTTCGGGGGTGCCGAATAGGTGCTGTACTGGAACTATAACTCAGGCCTTTACCCCCTTTGACCCTTGAAATACTTCCCGTTAACTCTCAAATAGCCAATACTCTTGACAGCAGTTTTCAGCTTCGATTTCGCGGAAGCTGAAAACTGCTGTCAGAAATAGATGCCTCGCCCCCTTTTCATTCAAAGGCGACCAAAGCTCTGCACCGAATCCTCAATTAAGAATCACCGCCCACCCCCAAGGGCGATGAGACAACGCATTCGGCGATTGTAGGCATTAAGCTGGCAGGACGCGCCCCAGAGCATCGAGGGTCCAGCCGGCGCTGCGCCACTTGTCGACGTCCAGTACGTTGCGGCCATCGATGATGTGGCGGCGGGCCACGAGCTCACCGGCCTCCGCCGGGTCAAGGTCGCGGAATTCCTGCCACTCGGTGGCGAGGATGACCAGCTCGGTGTCCTTGAGGGCGGCGTCGGCAGTCGGCGCGTAATTGAGGGTTGGGAACACCTTCTTCGCGTTCTCCATGCCCTCCGGGTCATAGACCGTGACGGCAGCACCAGCGAGGGAGAGCGAACCGGCCACGGAGAGCGCCGGCGAATCGCGGACGTCATCGGAGTTGGGCTTGAAGGCGCAGCCCAGAACGGTGACGCGGTGGCCGAGGAGGGAGCCATCGAAAGCCTGCTTGGCCAGGTCCACGACGCGATCGCGGCGGCGCATGTTGATGGCGTCGACCTCGCGCAGGAACGTCAGCGCCTGATCCGCACCCAGCTCGCCGGCGCGCGCCATGAAGGCGCGGATATCCTTGGGCAGGCAGCCGCCGCCGAAGCCGAGGCCAGCACCGAGGAATTTGCGGCCGATGCGCTCGTCGTAGCCGATGGCGTCGGCAAGCTTGACCACGTCCGCCCCTGCAATCTCGCAGATTTCAGACACCGCATTGATGAAGGAAATCTTGGTGGCCAGGAAGGCATTGGCGGAGACCTTGACCAGCTCGGCGGTTTGCAGGTCGGTCACGATGAACGGGGTGTTCTGCGCCAGCGGCTTGGCATAGACCTCGCGGGCAACCTCTTCGGCACGACTCTCGGCGAATTCGCCGACGCCGAGGACGATACGGTCCGGGGTGATGGTGTCCTTGACGGCATAGCCCTCACGGAGGAACTCCGGGTTCCACGCAATCTCCACGCTGGTGCCTTCCGGGGCGATTTCATCTGCCATTTTCTGCAGCTCCGCTGCGGTGCCCACTGGGACGGTGGACTTGCCAAAGATGATGTGCTCGCCCTTCAAGCGCGGCACGAGCTCCGTGATGACGGACTTCACGTAGGTCAGGTCCGCCGCATAGGAGCCGTGTGCCTGCGGGGTTCCTACGCCGAGGAAGTGCAGGTTGGCGAATTCCGCGGCGTCATCATAGCTGGTGGAAAAACCCAGGCGGCCGGACTCGATGTTGCGCTCAAGCACCTCCGGGAGGCCGGGCTCATAGAACGGCACGCGGCCGTTCTTGAGGGCTTCAATCTTGCTTTCATCAACATCTACACCGAGTACCTCGTGGCCGAGTTCCGCCATGCAGGCGGCGTGCGTCGCACCCAGGTAGCCGGTACCAATCACAGTCATACGCATAACCGGGAATTTTAGGCGCGGTTGACCTGAAGCGCGCGGCGAGAACGAAAAGTTTAACGGAAGTTCAGATAGGACTTCGACGGTGTAGGCCCGCGCTGGCCCTGGTACTTCGACCCCAGTGCGCCGGAACCATACGGGGCCTGCGCCGGCGAGGACATCTGGAAGATAGCCAGCTGGCCCACTTTCATCCCCGGCCACAAGGTAATGGGCAGGTTCGCGGTGTTAGACAACTCGAGCGTGATGTGTCCGGAGAAACCCGGATCAATGAATCCGGCCGTGGAGTGCGTCAGCAGGCCCAAGCGCCCCAGGGAGGACTTACCCTCCAAGCGTCCAGCCAAATTCGCAGGCAGGGTGAACTTCTCCAGCGTTGCACCGAGCACAAACTCACCCGGATGCAGCACGAAGGCATCGCCCTCAGCCACCTCTACCTCGCTGGTGAGGTCCGGCATCTCCTGCTTGGGGTCGATATGCGTGTAGCGCGAGTTATTAAACACGCGGAAGAACTTGTCTAGGCGCACATCGATTGAGGAAGGCTGGACCATCTCTGCGTCATAAGGCTCAATGCCCAAGGCATCAGGCCCCTCTGAGTCGATGGCGGCACGAATATCACGATCGGAAAGAAGCACGGCACACAGTCTACCTCCCCACTGGGCCTTTTATGGCCTCGGGCGGCGGCGGTGCTAAGCTTTACTGCGATGCAGATTCTGCATTGCGCCGACGTAGTTTAATGGTAGAACTGCAGCTTCCCAAGCTGCTGGCGCGGGTTCGATTCCCGTCGTCGGCTCCACTTATTTACCCAGCTCAGGCTGGGTTTTGTTTTAGGTCTCGTCGGCGGCGCGAAGCAGCGCAGCATAGGCGCCGCCACGCGCAAGTAGCTCGGTATGGGTGCCGCGCTCGACCACGCGGCCGGCGTCGAGGACGACGATCTGGTCGGCATCGCGGATGGTGGACAGGCGGTGTGCAATGACCAGGCGGGTGGCGTCCGCGCCAAGCACTGCATCCTGGATGGCGCGCTCCGTTTCGTTGTCGAGGGCCGAGGTGGCCTCATCGAGGATGAGCACCTGGGGTTGGCGCAGCAACGTGCGCGCCAGCGAGAGGCGCTGCTGCTCACCGCCGGAGAAGCGGTAGCCGCGCGAGCCCACCACTGTGTCCAGGCCTTCCGGCAACGCGGCGATGACCTCGTCCACGCGCGCGGCGTTAAGCGCCGCCCACATCTGCTCCTCGCTGGCATCGGGCTGCGCGAAGAGGAGGTTCTCCCGCACGGTGCCGTGAATGAGGTAGGTCTCCTGGGAGACCACGCCGATGACCGCCGCGCGCTGCGCCGGCGGAATGTCACGCAGGTCTACCCCGCCTAGGTGCACGGTGCCTTCGGTGGGATCGGCTAGGCGTGCCAACAGTGCGGCGACAGTGGACTTGCCGGAACCGGTGTGCCCCACTAGCGCGGTGGTGGTGTGGGCGGGGATGGTGAGAGAGACGTCGGAAAGCGCGTCGGTGTCCGTGCCGGGGTAGCGGTAAGAGACGTGGTGGAGGGTGAGGGAGGCGTCGGCAAGCTGGGCGGGCCGGGTGACCTCAGTGAGATCGGGCTCCAGGTCCAGGTACTCGAAGATGCGGCTGAACAGCGCCATCGACGCCACCCACTGCGCGCCCACGTTGAGCAGGCCGGTAATCGGGCGGAAAATCTGGGTCTGCAGGGTGGAAAAGGCGATGAGGGTGCCAATCGTAATCCCCGGGCGCAGGCCGGCCACCAGGTAAATCAGGGCCGGCATCACACCAAAAATAATCTGGGTGAGCGCCATACGCCAGCGCCCGGCCAGCTGCGATTCCAACTCCAGGCGGATGAGGGAGCGCGAGGTCTTCTCAAACCCGTCATAGACGCGCTCCTGCGCACCCAGCGTGGCCGCCAAACGCATTCCGGAAACCGAGAGATTCTCCGAAATGGTCTGCTGCAACGTTGCCTGCGCGCGGCTGTTTTTCTCCATGAGGCTGCGGCGCAGCACGGCGGCGCGGCGGGTCAGCCACACTGCAGGCGGCAGTACCACCAGGGACAAAAGCGACAGCGTGGGGGAGAGCGCGACCATCGCCACCAACGTAGCCACCGTCATGGTGAGGTTGCTGGCCACAGACGTCGCCGTGGTGGTGACCATGCCGCGCATCGCCGCGATGTCATTGGTCAGGCGCGATTGAATTTCCCCGCCGCGGTTATTGGTAAAGAACTGCAGGGATTGGCGCTGCAGGTTGGCAAAGACCTGCGTGCGCAGCTCGTGCATGATGATGTGCCCCACCCGCGCCGACAGGAAGGACTGGATAACGCCAATGGCCTGGGAGACCACGGTAATGGCCAGCATGCCGCCGACGAGCCACAACAGCAGCGTGGTGTCGTGTTCAGGAATGGCCTCATCCACGGTGCGGCGCACCAGGAAGGGCTGCACCACCGTCAGCCCGGAGGTGGCGATGATGAGCGCCACCACCACAAGCAGCGTGCCGCGGTGCGGGGCAAACAGGCCGGCCACGCGGCGGAAAGCAACCGGGTGCTGGGCCAGCTGATCGACGTCCGCCGGGTCCTTCACCGCGGTGTGCATCGGCCGGGTCATGGCTTAACCGCAGGTAACGATGGGCTGCGGGTCGTAGACCGTGGTGGTGGTCTCCCGGGAGATCTCCTTGCCGGAGAGGTCCCTGATCACGCGGGTATCCGAGGTGGTAAAGCCCGGCGCACCAGACGACGGCGAGCAGTCCTCACTCACCGACTTGCGCTGCGGCTCGGTCTTGGCCCAGCGGCCGTTGTTGATGGATTCGACGTCGACCGTCTTCACGCCCTTGAAACGCACGGTGATGTCGCTGCCGAAGTCAGTCTCAATACGCACCGGGTGGTTGGAGGTGTTCTTGAACTGCAGGTCAATCGCACCTTCGTAGACGGTGGCCTCGCGGCCGGCCGGGTAGCGCGAAATGTAATAGGAGTGCGGGGTGTGCGCCACGTCCTCCATGCCGGCGAAGTAGGCGGCGTTGTACAAGGTGGTGGCGAACTGCGAGATGCCACCGCCCACGGCAGTGCCCGCGTGACCATCGATGATGATGCCGGATTCCACGTAGCCCTGCGCGGTACCGCGTGGGCCGGTGTAGCCGTTGAGGGAGAAGGTCTCACCCGGGTTGACCACGGCACCGTTGACCTGCTGGGCCACCAGGCGGATATTGGTGCCGGAGGCCCCGGAGAAACCGCCGGTGGAGAACTCAGACACGGTGTCATCGAAGGTGGCCTTCTCCGCCATCTCCGTGGTGAACTCGGCGGGGTCCGGCTTGTAGTCGGCATCCCATTCGCGGTCGTCCTCGCTGCTCACACGGTCCTCGAAGCCCTCGAAGGTCTTATCCCAGTCGATGATGGAGCCATCCACAGACGGCGTGATCTGCTTGTCATTGCCGCTGAAGGAAATCTTGGCGTTGGTGCCGGGCACCTCGGAGCCTTGCATACGCTCTTGGAAAAGCTCGCGCGCGCGGTCCTTATCTACCTTGAGGCGCAGCTCGCCGTCTTCGGCGGCGATGGAAACGAACTGGGAAATCTCCGGCTTGCGCAGAGTGCCGGTGGTGTTGTTCTCGCCCTTCAGGGTTAGCGGGTTATCCAGCGCGCGGGCGGCATCCCCGGTGCGCATGGCCTCGATGGCCTCATCATTAATCTGCGGCTCCACCACCATCGGCTCGACGTCTACGCCCTCGGGGTCAAGCCAGTGCTTGACGACGCCCTCGTGCAGCTCCCCCTCGTCCACCGCCTGGCCCAGAACGGGCGCGGTCTCCTTGAGGGAGCCGTCGATAAGCTCCAGGTTTCCGTCCTTCGGCTCGATCTTCAGCTCGTTGCCCACGCGCTCGAGCTGGCCGGAGAGCTGGTTCTCATCGATGTCCACGGCAACAGGGATTTCCTGGGTGGGCTTGATGAAGCTGTACAGGCGCGAGAAGGGATTCAGGGAGGCATCGGGGATGCCATCGACGGCCTTCTGGTAGTTCAGGCTCAGGCCGGAGTCCTGGGGGATAAGCTGCGAGCTTTTCTCCCCGGAGCGGATATCCACGGGCTGGGCCGCGACGTCCCCAAGCTCCTGCTCCAGCTTCTCCACCGCGGCGGTGCGCTCCATGCGGGAGATGTCCACGCCGCCGACCGACGTCGCGCGCGGAACCTTGTGTTGGTTGGCCATGACGTCCCACGCGTAGGCGATGCCGGCGATGAGTAGAAGTCCAACGAGCACGCCAAGGGCCACGTGGAGCCCCTTGCGCCGCTGTTGGCTGTGTCCGATTGCCTTTTTCACGTGTACGAGATTAACGGCTGCCAGCTGGTTTTTACTAGTCGCCCTCGTGCTGGGCCACGACTTCGGCGGCCGCGTCGATGACCGCGTTGATGTCATCGTCGGTGGACCACAGCGGCATATCGGCACCTGCGGCAAGGGCTGCGGCCACGGCCTCCGGCACGCTGAAGTTCTCCGAGATGGAGGCCATTCCGCCCAGGTCATCGGTGTAAATGGTGCCCTCGAAGCCCAGCTCCTCGCGGGCCAGCTGGTAGGCCCGCGGGTTGAGGGAGGCGGGTTCGTCGCCGAGGCCTGGGACCACGAGGTGCCCCATCATAAGGGCCGCGTCCGGGGCTTGCGGGATTGCTGTGTGGAAAGGCACGAACTCGTGGCCAGAGAGCTCCTCCAGCGGCGGGGTCACCGCCTCACCCAGGTGCGTGTCCCCGGAGGCGCGCCCGTGGCCGGGGAAGTGCTTGAACACGGCCTTCACGCCGGCGGCCTGCAGACCGCGGGCAAAGGCCGCACCATACTCGCCGGCGGCCTGTGGGTCGGTGGAGAAGGCGCGGTCGCCGACGACCTCCAGGTCTCCCCCATCCACGTCGAGCACCGGTGCGAAGTCCACCGTCACGCCGTGGGCGCGCAGGCTGTGGCCGATCTCCGTGGCCAGGGCCTCAACCTCCTCCGGGCTATGGCCCTCCGCCATGGCCTGCGGGGAGGGGTAGTCCCCTAAGATTTCGGAGAAGCGCTGCACGCGCCCGCCCTCGAAATCGATGGAGACTTCGAAGTCGCGGCCCAACTCCTCTCGCAAGGCGTTGAGGCCGCGGGGGCCGTCGCCCAGCAGTTCCGGGTCGGCCCAGCTCGGGATGAAGAGCCCGCCCACGCCGGCTTCCAGCTTGGCGCGCGCATCGTCATAGTTCAGCGCCGGCGGCATGAGCTTGGCGGCGGCGCGGGCGCGGACGTCCTCAGGCGCGGCTTCTTGTGGTGTCGCGTCGCCCGACGCGGCGCTCGGGGCCGCGGCGCTGGTTTCGCTGGGCGGGGCGTCGGAAAGCTCAGGCTCCGTACTGCACGCGCCTAGCGCGCAGGTAGCACTCAACAGGAGGGCGGGCATTGCTTTTTTCATGCACCCCAGTGTGCCTGAAGCACCCGCGCGGGCAACAACCGGTTGTTAGGATGGTCACATGAATAACGGAGAGACCATGCTCATTGCCTATGACGGCTCCGACCGCGCCGACCGCGCCCTCGAATACGCCGCGCGGCTGCTGCGCCCCACCGATGTCGAAATCCTCACCGCCTGGGAACCGTCCGCGCGCCAGGCCGCCCGCGCGGTCAGCCGCACCGGGCTGCACCAGTCCACGGTCTCACCGGACAGCGTGGAGGATGACCCGGCCTATGAAGAGGCCCTCGCCATCTGCCACCGCGGTATTGCCAAGGCCGAGTCTCTTGGCCTGCGCGGCCATGCCCACCTGGTGGAATCGGTGACGACGATTCAGAGCGCGATTGTTGACGCCGCCCACGAACTCGACATCGACGTCATCGTCACCGGAACCCGCGCGCTCACGGGCTTCCGCTCACTGTGGAATAACTCCACTGCGGAGTACATCGTGCGCAACGCGGGCCTGCCGGTGTTCATCGTTCCGCCGGAGAACGATGAAGAGGACGACGACGCCGCGGAGAGCCACTCCTAAAAGGCGGCATCGAGCTGCTAGAATCTGGCGCCATGGCATTCGACAGCGATTCACTCAACAAGCGCACCCTGGGCCCGGCCCTGGGCAGCGCGGTCGTTGGCGTGGCGCTAGGGGTCGTAACCATCCTGGGCATCGCACAGTTCTCGCAGGCAGATGCCGTGCCGAACGATAATTCCGTCAAGGCCTCCGACGCCGTGATGGGCGGGCCGGAGTACGGCTCCCGCAAGTAGCGTGCGCGCACGTATCGGGGGGCTTTTCTTTTTAGCCCTCGTGGTTCTGGTGCAGCCGTGGGGGCTGACCGCTGCTGATACCAAGCACGATCTGGTGGCCAACCCCGCGCATTTCTTGCGCTGCGCGCTGCATGCTTATACCGATACTTTCACGCTGGGCCAGTTGCAGAACCAGGCCTATGGCTACTTGTTCCCGCAGGGTTTGTTTTTCCTGCTGGCGGACCCACTGCCGGATTGGATAGCGCAGCGCGCCTGGTGGTTCTTGGTCCTGGCCGTGGGCTTTCTGGGCTTCTTCCGCGTGGTCCGCACAGTGCTTCCCGCCGCGCCGCGCTATGCCGCGCTGATGGGCAGCCTCCTCTATGCGCTCTCCCCGCGCACGCTGACCACGCTGGGCGCGATTTCCTCGGAGACCTGGCCGGTCATGCTGGCCCCCTGGGTGCTGCTGCCCTTCCTGCGGCCGGGCCGTCTGTGCTGGCGGGATGCCGCACCCTCGGTGGTGGCGGTGGCGTGCATGGGCGCGGTTAACGCCACGGCCACACTCGCCGCTTGCCTGCCGGCGGGTGTGATCCTGCTGTGGCGGCGCGCGGGCAAGACCGGCCTGGTGTGGTTGGCTGGGTGCGCTGCGGTATCCGCGTGGTGGATTACCCCGCTGCTCATCCTGGGCCGCTATGCCCCGCCTTTCACGGAATTCATCGAGTCCGCCGGCGTGACCACGCGGTGGCTCAACCTGGCGGAAATCCTGCGCGGCACCACCAGTTGGGCGCCGTTTGTGGATACCGAACGCGTCGCTGGCAACGAGCTGGCCACCGAGCCGGTCTTCGTGCTTGTCACCGTGGCCGTGGCCGCCCTGGGTCTTATGGGCCTGGCCCGGCTGCCGCGCGAGTGGGCCTTCATGCTGTTGGTGGGGGTGGCCGTGCTCGGCACGCATGCCACCTGGTACCTCGACGCGCTCGATGGCCCTCTGGCCGCGCTGCGCAACGTGCACAAGTTCGACCCGCTGGTGCGCATCCCGCTGGTTCTCGGCGTGGCCGCGATTGCCGCCCGGGTGAGGTTGCCGCGGACGTTGGCACTGGGGCGTCGTGAAGCAGCGGGCCTTCTGGTGTGCCTCGTGGTGATGGGCGCGACCGCCCCGGCGTGGGCGGGCAGGCTACTGCCGAAGGGCGCGTACGAGGAGGTGCCCAGCTATTGGCAGGAGGCCGCTTCTTTCATGAACAGCCTGGATACGCGCGTGCTCATCTACCCACCGGCGTCCTTTGCCCGCCAGGACTGGGGGTGGACGCGCGATGAGCCGGCGCAGCCGCTTCTCGACGTCCCCTGGGCCGTCCGCGACGCCGTTCCCCTCATCCCGCCCGAGGCAATCCGTGGTCTGGACGGTGCGATGGCGCAGATCGAACGCGACCCTGCCACCGCGCCCTTAGTGTTGCAACGCCTAGGCATCGGGGCCGTCGCGGTGCGCCACGACCTCATGTCTGGTTCTTCGGACCACATCCCGGGCGAGGTCCACACCTTCGGGGAGGTCGACGTCGTGGTCTTCGACCCCGACCTCTCCATGAACCTGGCGCCTGCGAATCCGCCGCGCGTGGCGGGCGGTGGGGAGTCGCTCGCGCTCCTCTCCGGTCCTCACGAACTCGTCTCCTCCAACGCCGATATCGTCACCGATACGCCTGCGCTGCGCGACCGCAACTACGGCACGCTTTCCGGCCCGGTCTCCGCGCCGCTGGCCCCTGATGACCCCTCCACCGTGCGCAATCGACTGCGCGATTACCCTTCCGCCGGCCCGCTGACCCAGGTGGTGGAGCACGATGGCCGCGTCACCGCATCTTCGTCTGCCGCGGATGCCTCTGCCTTCGGCGGGGCGAACCCGGCGCGCTCTCTTACCGCGGCCGTTGACGACGAGAACTCCACCGCGTGGTGGCCAGCACCCGGCGATTCCGGTTGGCTGGAGCTGCACTCCGATTCCACGTGGACCTCGCCCACGCTGCGGCTGATGACCACCGGCACGACTGAGGTGACCATCCACAACGGCGACTCCAAGGTGACGGTCACCATGGAGGCCTACCGCGCCCGCGATATCCGCGTGCCCGGCGCGAAAGCCTCCACCATCCGCATCGAGCCGCAGCGCCGCACCGGAATTGCGGAAGCCTCCATCGTGGATCAGCCCACCCCGCGGCGCATCGTCACCGTGCCCGATACCTCGCCCGATGCCGAGCAGTTCCTCTTCCAGCAGGACAACGAGCACATCCTCATCCGCTCCTTTACTACCCCGCGCGACATGACGGTGCGGGTCTCCGGTGAGAAGACAGTGCTTATCGACGGCTCCCCCCACGCCCCCAACTCCACCCTCAACCTGCCCGCCGGTCAGCACCTCCTGCGCACCACCGGCGACTGGGCGGCGCTGACCGATACCGCATCCTCCCTGCCCGCGCCCCTTCCCGCTTCCTCTGACCGCTCTTCAGCCGCAGCCGGGTCTTCCGCCGGCTCAGCCGCCACATCCGGTGCTGACCACGGCTATACCCCGCTCGCTGCCGGTGAGACCATCGAGCCCGCCGACCACGACCGCCTCCTCATCACCGGCCGTGCCTTCAACGAAGGCCTGCGCGGCGAGCTGCGCTCCCCCAGCACAGCTGCGGTCTCGACGCCAGGTTCAGCACAAGACTCAGCGCCGGACTCAACGCCTGCCTCCAGCTCGGAACCACTGCCCCTCGAACCGCGCTCCATCGATGCCGACACGCAGGCCTTCCTCATTCCCGCCGGTGCCGGCGGCACCTTCCACATGTCTTTTGCTGCCGACCGCGCCTATCGCGTCGGCTTGGGCCTCGGCGGCGCGCTCGCCGCGCTGACCACCGCGCTGTGCCTGCTCGTCATGGCCCGCGGCCCCCGCCCTCACTCCGCTTCCCCCGCCGCCTCCGCTGCTTACACGGCACACAACACCGCCTCGTCCAGCCCTGCTACCCACTCGTCTACCTCGGCGCGTGTCCTTCTAGCCCTGCTCATCGCGGCAACGATGGCGCTCGTCGCGGGCCTGCCCGGTGTTGCCGCCGCGGCCGCGGCGTGGGCCATCACCCGCTGGACCACGTTGCGCCCCGACTACCTGGCGGGCGCGCTCACTTTGGCCGCGGGCGCGATGCTCGCCCGCGCACCCTGGCCCACGGACGGCTACGCCGGCGACTCGCTTCTGGTGCAGCTGCTCTGCGTCGCGGCTATCACGTGTGCCTGCTTCCCATCCCGCCGCACGTCCTAGGTACCCGGCCCCACCCCAGATGGTTTCCCTCAAAAAGTACTAGTCAAAAGGTGTCTTTGGGGGCAAGGAAACCATCTGCGGCGGTGTAAAAGGTTTGTTTGGGGTCAAGTAAACCGTTTGACTAATGCCTTCTGGAAAATGCCATGAGTGAAGTGCCATCTACGGCCCCGCCGAGCCAGCAGAACCAGTAAAACCAGCGGCGTTGGCAAGGGATCCGGAACCGCCAGAGCTCGCGGAATCGGCGGCGAGGCGCGGCAGCGAACGCGGAATGGTGATGCGGCCGCGGGCGAAGGAGCGGATGAGGTCGCGGCCGGGGACCTCGACAAGCGCGTAGGTCGCAGCAGAAAGCACACAGCTAACGACCACCGTGAAGACCAACACCACCGCGAAATCCCCGGCAGAGCCGGAGAAAGCAGACACGCCCAACAGCGGGAAGGCAATGGCCAGCACCGCTACGTGCCACATGAAAACACCATAAGACCAGCGGCCCAGCGCTCGCATCACCTCGGAAGAAAGCCAGCTTTCCCGCGGGGCCAGCGCCACCGGCACCACGATGCACGCCCCGCACACCGCCCCCGCCGCAATGCGCCGCGCAAACTCACCCGGTTCTGGATGCACCAAGCCCTGCGGGCCGAACCACTCGCGGCTGGCCAGCCACACGCAGCCCGCCGCCACCGCCCAACAGGCGGGACGCACAATCCGCCCAGCACGCAGGCGCACCTGCGCGGCCTCGGCCTCCGCGGCCAACATTCCCACCGCAAACCACGAGAAATACGCGGGCGGCCAAATCTGCGTATTGACATCGCCGGATTCATATCCGGCCACAAACGGCAGAAAACCCCAGAACAAACTCAGCACGCCAGCTCCAGCAATAAGTGCAACCCGCGGGCGCGCCGAGAGCTTATCCAACAACCACGCCAACAGCGGCAACACCGCGTAGAAGGCGAACTCCACGCACAGCGACCACAATTGCGTTAACCCGGGAACCAGGCCATCAGCAATATAGAGCTGCGTGCCAGTCAGGTTGGTGATGACCTGCGGGAGGGTTAAGGGGGAAGCGTCGGGAAGCAAGGCGAGGACTACCACCACACACACCACATACAGCGGTGCCAAGCGCGCCACGCGGGAGAGCACGTACTGCCCCGCCGTGTGCGCGTGCCGCCGGCGCCACAACAAGAAACCGCTGAGGACGAAGAAGACCGCCACCCCGTAATCCAGGCGCTCAGCCCAGGCCCAGCCGGTGGCCGTCTGAAAAGACACGTGCGTGACCACGACTGCCAATGCTGCCAGCGCACGCACGCCTTCGAGCTCAGGGAGAAAGCGCATGGCCCACTACGATACTATTTCTGCAGTGAATCCCTCGACCGATCGGAGCTGACGTGTTCCTTCGCTCCCGCCTAGCGCAGGTGACGATTGCCGCCGCGGTGTTCCTCATACTCGGGTCCATCCTTCCGCCGCTGTATAACAACCAATCCCGCCCGCTGCCCAGGGACCTCAACCTCGAGATCCACGCGGAGCACGACGGAGCCACGTTCACCCGCCACACCACCACCGCCCCCGCGATGAAGGATTCCGTGGCCCGCGCGCAGTCCACCGTGGACCTCACCTTCAACGGCGAGACCATCGCGCACATCACCGAGGAATCCCAGCTCAACCGCGAATCCACCTACCCGGTGGCGGGGCCGAACACGACGCAGCACATCGAGCTGCCCGCCTTCGACGTACAGGTGGAAGACCGGGTGGAGCGCGACGGCATCAGCTACTTCTTCCCCTCCGGCGCGGAGCAGCGCTCCTATCCCTTCTTCGATCCGCTCACCCAGGACACGGAGCCCATCGATTTCCTGCGCGATGAGAAGCTCGACAGCATCCCCACCTACGTCTTCCACCAGGATGTCGCGCCGGTCTCGCTCGGGGAGGTCTTCGCCTTCGAAGCCCACCGCTCCGGCCCCGCGGGCGATTTTTACTCCGCGGAGTCCTTGGAGCGCTACAACCTCAAGCCGAAATCACACGTCATCCTCGAGCCTTTCTACGCCGTGAGCCGCACGGTGTGGGTGGAGCCCACGACCGGCACCATCGTCAACGAGGAGGAGCACCCGCGCATCTTCTGGGCCACGGACGCGCGCCAGGCCCAGGCCATGGTCGATGCCGATGACACACACGAGCGTGCGCTTCTCGACGTCCCCCTCTCCTGGTCCGATTCCACCCGCACCGAACGCCTCGACTCTGTTCGCCGGGTCATCGACACAGTCAAAATCTTGAGCCTCGTCGGCTGGCTGGGCAAGGCCATCGGCGTGGCGTTGTTGGCGGTGGCGGCCGCGATGTTCATGCGCCGCCATGCAGCGCAGAGCGCGTAGGCGCCCGTGATTACGTCCCGAGCATCCCTTGCGGTGCGCACTGCCCTCTGCGCCTGGGGCGTGGTACTCGTGCTCGCGGTGTGCTGGCCCTTCGTGCTGCCCGGCGAGTTCCTGTGGCGCGACATGGTGCTGCTTGACCGCCCAGCCCTGAGCGCCGCCGCCTTCGGCGCCGGTGACCTTCCCGCCCGCAATGCACCGCAGGACGGGGTGCTTGCCCTGCTCGGCGGGGCGTGGCTGGCCAGGGTCTTCATCCTTGCTGCCGCGAGCGCCTCGGCGTGGGTGGCGGGGCGGTGGGTGCGCGAGTCCAGCCCGTGGGCGGCAGCCGCGGCGATGGCGTGCGCGGTGGCCAATCCTTTTATCATCGAGCGCCTCCTGCAGGGCCAGTGGTCGTTGGCGGTCGCCGCCTGGCTGGCGCCCGTGATCGCGTGGGGTTGCCTCCATGCGCGCCCGCGCGTGGCGTGGTTGGCGCTGTGGGCCGCGTCCTTGACGCCCACCGGCGGCCTCTTCGGGGGGCTCATCGCGGTTGTCTGTGAGCGCGAAGGGCGAAGAAGATGGCTCTTCGCGGGCGGCTCAGTCTTGCTGTGGTTGCCGTGGCTAGTTCCAAGCCTCGTGGCCGGTTCGCCTACCACCCACGGCGACCCCGCCGCCCAGGCCGCGGCCTTCGCCCCGCGCGCGGAGGCCTACGTGGGTGCGGTCGGCTCGCTGCTCGGCTTCGGCGGCATCTGGAATGCCGCAGCAGTACCGGCTTCCCGCGCGCAGGGCTTCGCCCTGGCGGGACTTGCCGTCGCCGCCCTCGCTGTCCTGGGCGCTGCCCGCCTTCCCCGGCGCGAGCTGCGCCCGCTCGCGGCCCTGGCGGTTCTCGGCATGGGCCTGGCCATCCTCGGCGCACTCGCCCCCGGTCTCATCGCCTTCGCCGTGGAGCACATCCCCGGCGCGGGCCTGCTGCGCGATTCCTCCAAGCTCACCTTGCTCGCCCTACCGCTGGCCGTGGCGGGTATCGCGTCCCTGCGCCAGCTTCCCGCAGCACTCGCGCTGTGCGCCTGCCTGCTGCAGGCCCCCGATGCACCGCGGGAGCTCGCCGTGTTACGCCCACGCGAAACGGGCATCGACCGCCAGCTCGTCGAAGAGCTCGACGGCCGCCTGACCTTCTTCGCCGACCGCCCTGCCATGGTACCGCTCGACGGCGGCATTGCCCTCAACCCCTATTCCAAGGCCGCCAACAAACTCGACTCCGGCGAGCTCACCGTCGACGGTGTGACAGTGGATGAGCCATCGCCTCGCTACCTAGCGGCCACCGAAGCCTGGAACACGCGCGACCTCGCCCGGCTGGAGGAGCTCGGTGTGGGCGCGGTCGTCGAGGACGGCCGCATCGTCGCCACCACCAACGCGCAACCGGCACCCGCCCCGTGGGGGCTTAGCGCCGCCTGGTGCGCACTTCCGCTTCTAGCCGCTCTTCGAAGCGCGCACCGGTTTTCTCCCACGAAAAAGTAGCCGCCAACTCGCGTGCCGCGTTGCCTAAACGGTGGCGGAGGGAGGGGTCGTCGACAAGCATGCGCACCGCCTGCGCGAACTCCTCCTCGCGCTGCACCAGTACACCGGTCTTGCCATCGATGACGCTGTCTTGCAGGCCAAACACATAACCTACCGTGGGAACCCCATGTTGGGCCGCCTCCATGACTGCCAAACCCCAGCCTTCTTTTCGAGACGGCATGAGGTGAACATCAGCGCGAGCGAGCAGCGCATGCTTATAATCCTCCGTCACCTGACCACGGAAGCGCACGCGCTCCTCCACCCCGTGGGCGCGCGCATACTCGCGCAGGTGGGATTCCCACCAGCCGGAACCGATGACGTCAAGAAGCGCGCCCGGAATCCGCGCCACGGTGTCCATCGCGTGCTCAATCTGCTTGTGCGGCACCAAGCGCGACAGCGTCACCAGGTGGATATCGGCCTCGCGCTCCAAGGTGGGCACGTGTGACGGCAGGGGGTCCACGCCGTTCTCAATGATGTGCGCGCCGTGAATCCCCAGCTTCTCCAGGTCGCGCTTCGAAGCCTCCGAGACCGTCACCCACGTGTTCTCGCGATACAGCGCGGGCACCACGCGGGATTCCAGGAACCACCCCAGCCGCGACAAGACGGGCCCGGCCACCGGCCACTGCTCGCGGTGGCAGTGATGCGTCAGGATCACCACGGGCGCGCGGGTGGCCAGGCGCGCGAAGAAGGGAATGCCGTTGTGGGTATCCACCACAACGTCAACGTCGCGCGCGCCAAACTGCATCCACAACAGCGCGCGTGGATATACGCTGAACTTGGCCCCTGCGCGCGAATAAAGCACGCCGTTGCGGCGCTCGCGCTTGGCGGCGTTCATGTGGCGCGCGGTGCGGAAGACCACCTCGTGGCCCTGGGCAGCGAGGTATTCCCCGACGCGCTCGAGGTAGCGCTCGGAGCCGCCACCTTGTGGGTGGGTGGAATCGCGCCAGCACAAAAGAAGGATTTTCATGTCGAGGAACTAGCCTAGTGGGTTATGAAACGCACCCGTGCCTTGGCCACCCTGCGCCGCTCCTGGCGACTGCTGCGCTCCTTCCGCTTTGAGCAGACAGCGCCCGCGGTCTTTTATGGCGGTCTGGCTGAGGACACCGCCGCGCTTGTCGACGCCCTCTCCCGCGACCATTCCCTCTCCCTCACCGGCGCGCGCGTGCTCGACGTCGGGGGCGGGCCCGGCTATTTCGCTTCGGCCTTTGCCCAGCGCGGGGCCAGCTATGTCGGGCTGGAGCCGGACGTGGGCGAGATGGCCGCCGCCGGCATCGAGGTGGCCCAGGCCGTGCGCGGCGACGGCACTAGCTTGCCCTTCGCGGATGGCACCTTCGACATCACGTATTCCTCCAACGTGGCCGAGCACATCCCCAACCCGTGGGACATGGGTGAGGAGATGCTGCGCGTGACCAAGCCCGGCGGGTTGGTGATCTTGAGCTACACGGTGTGGCTGGGGCCCTTCGGCGGGCACGAGACCGGCCTGTGGGAGCACTACGTGGGCGGCGAGTTCGCCCGCGACCGCTACGCCCGCATCCACGGCCACCCGCCGAAAAACGTTTTCGGCACCTCACTCTTTGCGCTCTCCGCCCGCGAGGGCTTGGACTGGGCGCGCAGCGTGGCTCCGCCTAGTCCACAGGGCGCAGAATTCCTCGCGGCCTTTCCGCGCTACCACCCTGCCTGGGCCTGGTGGGTGCTCAAGGTGCCGGTACTGCGCGAGTTCCTCACCTCCAACCTGGTCCTCGTCCTGCGCGCTTAAGCCCCTAAAACGACGAAAGCTCCCCCGCAGGGGAGCATCCGTTTAACAGCGAAGATTAGGAGGCAGACTCAACGCGCTCCTTGAGCGCGGTGAACTGGTCCCACACCTCAGACGGAACGCGGGAGCCCAAGAAGGTCAGGTACTCCTTGTTGTCTTCCATGTCACCAGCCCAATCGGCCGGGTTCACGGAAAGGGCCTCGCGGACGTCCTCGATGTCGAAGTCGATACCGGTGAGGTCGATATCCTCCGGGCGGGCGGTGTGGCCCACGACGGTCTCGACGGCGTCGACCTTGCCCTCGATGCGGTCCACAATCCACTTGAGAACGCGGGAGTTCTCGCCGAAGCCCGGCCACAGGAAGCGACGGTCCTCACCGCGGCGGAACCAGTTCACCAGGAAGATGGCCGGCATACGGTCGCCGCCCTTTTCACCCATATCTACCCAGTGCTGCAAGTAGTCACCGGCGTTGTAGCCCATGAACGGCAGCATGGCCATCGGGTCGTGGCGCAGGGCGCCGACCTTTCCCTCGGCGGCAGCGGTCTGGCCGGAGGAGAGCAGGGCGCCAATCATGGTGCCGTGGTTCCAGTCGAAGGCCTGGGTCACCAGCGGGACGGTATCGGCGCGGCGGCCGCCGAAGAGGATGGCGTCAATCTTGACGCCCTTCCAGTCATCAAATTCCGGCGCAGCGGACGGGCACTGCGTAATCGGCACACAGTAGCGGGAGTTCGGGTGAGCCGCCTTGGTGGTCGAAGCCGGGGTCCAGTCGTTGCCATGCCAGTCGATGAGGTGCTCCGGGGCCTCGCCCATTTCCTCCCACCAGACATCGCCGTCGTCGGTCAGCGCGACGTTGGTGAACAGGGTGTTGCCCGGCTCCATCGTCTTCATGGCAATCGGGTTGGAATCGTAGTTGGTGCCCGGTGCCACGCCGAAGAAGCCGTTCTCCGGGTTGACGGCGTACAGGCCGTCCTCGCGCAGCTTCATCCACGCGATGTCATCGCCCACGACCTCAGCCGACCAGCCCGGAATCGTCGGGGTAATCATGGCCAGGTTGGTCTTACCGCAGGCGGACGGGAAGGCGGCCGCGATGTGGTACTTCTTGCCCTCCGGGTTGGTGAGCTTCAGGATGAGCATGTGCTCTGCCATCCAGCCCTCTTCCTTCGCCATGACGGAAGCAATACGCAGCGCGTAGCACTTCTTGGCCAAGATGGCGTTTCCGCCGTAGCCGGAGCCGTAGGACCAAATCTCCTTGGTCTCCGGGAACTGCGTGATGTACTTCTTGTCATTGCACGGCCAGGCGACATCCTCCTGGCCCGGCTCCAGCGGGGCGCCCACGGAGTGCAGAGCGTGGACAAAGTCGCCATTGTCCCCGATCTTGTCCAGGGCCTGCTGGCCCATGCGGGTCATAATGCGCATGGAGAGCACAACATAAGCCGAGTCGGTGAGCTGCACGCCGAGCTTCGGGTCCGGATCACTAATCGGGCCCATGCAGAACGGCACGACGTACATGGTGCGGCCCTTCATGGAGCCGCGGAAGGCCTCGGTCATCTCTTCCTTCATGGCTGCCGGCGGGGCCCAGTTATTGGTCGGGCCAGCGTCCTCAGCAGTCTCGGTGCAGATGAAGGTGCGGGACTCCACGCGGGCAACATCCGAAGGATTCGAGCGAGCCAGGTAGGAGTTCGGGCGCTTCTCCTCGTTGAGCTTAATCAGGGTGCCCTTTTCCACTAGCTCGGCGGCGAGGCGGTCAGCCTCCTCCTGGGAGCCGTCTACGAAGACGACCTCTTCCGGCTGGAAGAGCTCGACGCTCTCACTGATCCACGAAATAAGCTTCTCGTTCTTCGTGGGCAGTTCACCTACAAGGCCCTTAATAGTTGCGGTCATCTCACATTCTCCTGTGGTCGGTGTGGCCAGGGTGCTTTATTTCGCCGAAGGTTCCCCCAACGACGTTTCACCAACCAGAGTACGGACACTGGTGATGACAGAATGTGTAATGCCCGCCACCCCGGTTATATCCACCCAGTTCATATCGACTATGTCGAGGACAGCGGAGTGTGAAATGTGGCACCCACCGCCCTCAATCGCCCCCATACGGGGGTTTCGTTTCTGTGGATCACCCATCCCGTACGCCCGTCCCGCTACCCCCACGGCGTCCTGTGTGGCCTCCACCGAGGCGCCCCTCCACCCTCCACGGCGCGGCACGTTGCCCCTCACCCCTGCTTAAGGGAACAATGTCAACTGATGAATAGCGCAGACTCTTCCCAGAATCCCGCCGCGCAGATGCCTCACGGCCGCGGCCTCCAGACGGATTTCAACGCCGAGTTCAACAATGATTTGGACTACCCACGCCTCGGCAACGTGACCTTCCGTCGCGGCACCCTCACCGACAACCAGAACGCCCTCTTCGAGGAGCACTGGCCACGGTTGGGGCGCCTGCTTGCCGACGAACCCCTCGACATACCCGCCTGGTTCGGCCGCGAGGGGGCGAAGACCATCGTCGAGATCGGCTCCGGCACCGGTACCTCAACCGCAGCCATGGCGCCACTCGAGCAGGACACCAATATCATCGCCGTCGAGCTCTACAAGCCGGGCCTGGCCAAGCTGCTAGGTTCCATCGTGCGCAACGATATTGAGAACATCCGCATGGTCCGCGGCGATGGCATCGAGGTTCTCATGCGCATGTTCGCGCCCGAGTCCCTCGACGGTATCCGCATCTTCTTCCCGGATCCGTGGCCCAAGGCCCGCCATCACAAGCGGCGCATCATCCAATCCGGCACGCTCAATCTTTTTGCTTCCCGCCTGAAACCCGGCGGCGTGCTCCACGTGGCCACCGACCACGCCGGCTACGCCGAGTGGATTAATGAGCTCGTCGAGGTCGAGCCTTCCCTCGACTACAAGGGCTGGCCCTGGCCGGAGTGCCCCATCCTCACCGACCGCCAGGTCATCACCAAGTTTGAGGGCAAAGGCCTGGATAAGGAACACGTCATCACCGAGTACCTGTGGGAGAAGAAGTAATGGCCGGAACCTACCTTCTGGTGTGGGACGCACCCAACATGGACATGGGGCTCGGCGCCATCCTCGGGGGGCGCCCCACCGCCGCCTACCGCCCGCGTTTCGACGCCATCGGCCGCTGGCTGGTGGACCTGGCCTTCGATAACGACGCCACCCCTGAGGCCGCCGTTTTCACCAACGTCAGCCCCGGCGGCGCCGACGTCATCCGCCCCTGGGTCGAGGCCATCCGCAACGTCGGCTTCGCCGTGTTTGCCAAGCCAAAGCTCCACGAGGACGATGATGTCGACCCCGACATGGTCGAATACATCAAGGCCAACCGCGAGAACCTCTCCGGTGTCATCGTGGCTTCTGCCGACGGCCAGAACTTCCAGCACCTGCTTGAGCAGCTCTCCGCTTCCGGCCTGCCCACCTGCGTGCTTGGATTCCACGAGCACACCTCCTGGGCGCTGACCCATCCCGATATCGAGTTCGTCGACCTCGAAGACATCGAGGGTGTCTTCCGCGAACCGCTGCCGCGCGTGAACCTGGACAACCTGCCTCCAGGCGGCGCCTGGCTGCAGCCTTTCCGCCCGCTGTCCGCGCTGCTGCCGGACCGCGCGCCCGAGCACAATTAGGAGCCGCATGTTTTATTCTTGGGGCCGCTTCTCCTATGCCCACCGCAAGGTCATCCCGCTCATCATCGTGGGTCTCATCCTCGGCCTCTTCTTCGGCTTCGGCACCCGCCTGGGTGACCGGATGAGCCAGGAGGGCTGGGAGGATCCTTCGGCGGCGTCGACAAGCGCGGCGCAGATCGAGCTCGAGACTTTCGGCCGGGACAATTCCGGCGACGTCATCCTGCTTTTCGATGACCCCGATGCCCACGCCACCGAAGCCAAGGCCTTCCTGGATGAGCTCAAGGCGCAGCACCCGGAGCAGATCGACTCCGTGACCAGCTACTTTGATAAGCGCAACCCGAACCTCATCACGCAGGATCACTCCACGGCCTTCGCCGCCATCGGTCTGAAGGGCGACGGCGAGCAGACTCTCAAGGACTTCCGCGTCATCGAGGATTCGCTGCACGCTGCCGACGTCCCCGTGCAGGTCGCGGGCGCCACCGCCGTGGCTGACGCGCTGGATGAGGGCATGTCCAAGGACATCTCCCGCGCGGAGAAGGCCGCTCTGCCGCTCGTCGGGCTGCTGCTGCTGATCGTCTTCGGCTCCGTCGTCGCGGCCTTCATGCCGCTCGTCGTGGGCGGGCTGTCCATCCTGGGCTCGCTGGGCATCCTCTCGATCCTGGCTGGCTTCCAGCAGGTCAACGTGTTCGCGCAGGCCGTCGTCACGCTGCTGGGACTGGGCCTGGCCATCGACTATGGCCTGTTCATGGTCTCCCGCTTCCGTGAGGAGCTGGACAAGGGCCGCGATACCAAGGAGGCCGTGGCGATCACCACCGCCACCGCCGGCCAGACCGTGGTCTTTTCCGCCGCGATGGTGGCCGTGTCCCTCTCCGGGCTCTTCCTCTTCCCGCAGGCCTTCCTCAAGTCCGTTGCCTACGGCTCCATCTCCGCCGTCGGCCTCGCCGCACTCCTGTCGGTCATGGTGCTGCCGTCGTTGTTTGGCATGCTGGGTCACAATATCGATAAGTGGACTGTGCGAAAGACCTCGCGGCGCGGGCGCCGCATCGAGGACACGTGGTGGTACCGGATGCCACGCTGGGCCATGGGCCGCGCGGGTCTAATGACCACCGCCATCTGCGCCCTGCTCATCGCGCTGGCCCTGCCGGTGCTGGGCGTGAAATTCGGCGGTATCAACGAGACCTACCTGCCGCCCAACCAAGACGCGCGCGTGGCGCAGGATCAGTTCAACGAGCAGTTCCCCTCCTTCCGCACCGAGCCGGTCAAGCTGGTGGTGAAGAACGCGACGAATGAGCAGCTTGTCGACGTCGTCATGCAAGCCCGCTCCATCCAAGGCCTTACCGAGCCAATGGGCCCGAAGACCGCGACCGTCGACGGCACCACCGTCCTCGGCGCCGGTATCCAGGACCGCGAGGACTACGCACGAATCGTCCACGAGCTCGAGAACATTGAGGCACCCGACGGCGTGGAGCTTTATGTCGGCGGCACCCCGGCCATGGAAGTCGAGTCCCTCGACGCGCTCTTCGACACGCTACCCTGGATGGCCCTCTACGTGGTGCTGGCCACCTTCATCCTCATGGCGCTGGTCTTCGGCAGCTTCATCCTGCCGCTCAAGGCCATCATCATGACGCTGCTCTCGCTGGGTGCAACGCTGGGCATCTTGACGCTCATGTTCGTCGATGGCCTCGGCTCCGGCCTGCTCAACTTCACCGCTGGTCCGCTCATGAGCCCGATTCTGGTGCTCATCATCGCCATCGTCTTTGGCCTGTCCACGGACTACGAGGTCTTCCTAGTCTCGCGCATGGTAGAAGCCCGCCGCCGGGGCGCTTCCACGGACGAGGCCATCGCGGCGGGTACCGCGCACACCGGCGGCATCATCACGGCGGCCGCGCTCATCATGATTGTGGTCGCGGGAGCCTTTGGCTTCTCCGACATCGTGATGATGAAATACATCGCCTTCGGCATGATTTTTGCACTGCTTATCGACGCCACCATCGTCCGCATGCTCCTCGTCCCCGCCGTCATGCACCTGCTGCGCGAGGACAACTGGTGGGCCCCGCGCTTCCTCACACGCCTGACCCACCGCCTCGGCGGCGAGAACTCCCCAGCTGCCGAGCCGGTGCCCACCGCCCCAGTACTGAACAACGAAGAGGCCGCACCGACTGAACAGGCTGCGCCGTCCCCCGCCGTTACTACCGAGCGGGACGAGCCGCGTTCTTCGACTGGGTCCACCGAGCAGGCCGACGCGCCCCATTCTCCCGTGACTCCGGCAGAACAGGTTGAGGAGGCGTCGCCAAGCACGGCGAACGAAGCCGCCGTACGCGGGGACCGCAGCGCCGATACTGACGAGGAGCTCATCCCCTTCTCCGAGCTGGTCAAGCGCCTCAATTCCACGGATGGTCGATGAAAAAGAACTGGCTGACCTGGATAATTTCCCTGCTGATTCTGGCCGCGCTGGCGTGGTTCTTCCGCGACCAGCTGGACTTCATCTCCGAGGGATTGCGCCGCCTGCGCCACGCTGAGCCTTTCCCCGTGGTGCTGGTGGTGTTCTTCGCACTGCTGTCCATCGCGGGTATGGCGGAAGTGATGAAGCGGCTCATCGGCGCAGGCGGCGTCAAGGTGCCACTGCGCGAAACCTATGCCATCACGCTGGCCTCCAATGCCTGGTCCACGACTCTGCCGGCGGGCCCTGCCTTTTCGGCTTTGCTCACCTTCCAGGTGCAGCGCCGCTGGGGTGCGTCGGTGGCGCTGTGCAGTTACTTCCTGTTTCTGTCCTCGATCATTAGCTCGATGTTCCTCGCGCTCATTGGCTTGGGCGGGGTGTTTTTCCTCAACGCGGATATGGCGCTGGGGTCGCTCATCACCACGGTTGTCCTCATGCTCGCCGCCCTCGGTGGCATTTTCTGGTTGACCTCGCACCCAGTAACTCTTGAGCGCTGGCTGCGCAAGCTGCGGCCCGGCCCGAAGCGGGACCGTGCGATCCAAGAGGTCCGCAACCTGGGCGAGGTCCACCTTTCGCGCGGCCCCTTTGCTGTGGTTGCTGGGGCGTCGCTGGTTCACCGCCTGGCCGATATGGCAGCGCTGTGGGCATCCGTGTGGGCGGTGACCGGGGAGATCCCATGGCTGCGCGCCGGCGCCGATGACACCACCCTGGCCGGTGTGGCCCTGGCCTTCCTCGCGGCGAAGCTGGCTGGCTCCGCGCAGGTCACCCCGGGTGGCGTGGGCACGGTGGAGGCCGCGCTCATCACCCCTCTGGTGGCGACAGGCCTGACCGTGGTGCACGCCACCTCCGCGGCCATCATCTACCGGCTTATTTCCTTTGCGCTCATCACTATCATTGGATGGGTCATCTACTTCGCCCACTACGCCCGCGATGGCTTTTCTTACGCGGCGTTGAACCGGAAGGAATCCTAAATGCGCGTTGCCCCGCTTATCGACGTCCTCGCTCTCGCCCTCTTCGCCATCTTCGCCCGCCTGGCGCACGGTGGTCTGAGCTTTAGCTCGTGGGTTGATGCCTTCTGGCCGTGGACCGTGGGCGCACTCGTGGGCTGGATCATCATCATGGCGACGAAGCTGAGCGGCCTGTGGAAGGAGGGCGTCGTCGTGTGGCTGAGCGCCATCATTGGCGGTATGGCCCTGTGGATGCTGGTCAACGGCCGCCTGCCGCACTGGTCCTTCCTCATCGTGGCCACCGTAATGTCGGCGCTGTTCTTCTTTGGCTGGCGAGCCATCGCGGCCTTTGCTTCCCGCTCCCGCGCCTAGAATCTGTGACATAGTCGGTTACCCGTCGACCTTCTTTCACCCCTTTACGCCCTTGCAAATGGACGTTTGAGCTGGGAGTTTGGCGTTCCGGTTGCGGGGTACTTCGGGGCGGTTTAGTGTGTGAGGCATGAAGTTGGGGGACTTACTCGGGGTACTCGCTCGCGGCATGCACGTCGTCTCCTTGTGCGCAGGGCACACGCACGAGGACATGCTGGCGCTGGGCGCGACGCCGCGCGTGGCGCGGCAGCTCGAGGGACTCCACCGCGTGTATTTTGGCCAGACTGCTTTCAGCGCCAAGCAGCGCCGCGCGCGGGAGACTAACCATGCGCTGGATACGCTGCTGCAGATTGAACGACACGTCGCGCGAGTCAAGAACTCGCGCCAGGCATGGGACTTGCGAGTGGAATTGTGTGCGACCCCAGAAGGCGAGATCGCGCGTGTGGCGAAGCGCAGGCTCGCGGAGCTCACACCCGAGCCCACACCTGGCGTCCGCGTGCGACGCAGCACGGGCGGCATGCACAAGCTCATCATCACCGACCGCCCGCGCGCGATTGCCAATTTAGTGGGTACGCTCAAAGCCACATCAGAGGACCTGCTCAAGGCAGTCCACGAGGTCTTTTCCGGCAGCGGCGCGCCAAAACCGGCGTTGCACGCGCACGTCATTGTGCGCCTCGAACAGCTGGACAAGATTGTGCGGGGCGAGGGCGATGACATCCTTCTGCAGGCAACCGACGGCGGCACGATGACAGGCGCGGAGTTCCTTCGCACCACATTCGCCGAGCGCGGCTTCGTCTCCCTCTTCCACCCAGTCGAGGGGCCGGTCAATGTGTATTACGGCAGCCGCTTCGCCAACGACAAGCAACGAATCCTGCTCAGTGCAGAGCATCCGACGTGTGCTTGGCTCGGCTGCACAAGACCCGCCGCGGAATGCCAGATGCACCACATCAGAAGGTGGCAGGATGGCGGGCCGACCAACCTCGACAACCTCGTGCCGCTGTGCAAGTACCACAACGCCATCAATGACGATGACCCCGCCCGCCCCACGCATCGCGGGCGTATCGACCGCATCGAAGGACGCATGGCGTGGCTGCCTCCCGACGGTGGACCGCCAGTCCCCATACCCAGCCCGGTCTGGGATTAAAAAAGCCCCTCCGCAAGGAGGGGCTAGAAGCGCTGGCTTACTTCGAGCTCAGGGCGGAAACGTCCACGCCGGCCTGGTTGAGCAGCATAAAGACGAGGTTGATGATGTCACCGCTGAGGTCAAGAACGCTAGAGAGCATTGGGTTTCTCCTTTGATTGAATTCCTAGTCTTTAGGCTTATCGGATAAAACAGGCTCACATGTTACGCCGAGACACAAAATTCAGCGCGATCCGCAGGCCTTCTTTAGACTCTATCCTGGCTCAGACGACGCTAGAGCGGGGAGATGGTGTGCTTCTTGGGCAGGTCCTTCTCCTGCTTATCGGCAAGCTGGCGCAGCGCGCGGCGCAGGGCCAAGCGCGACTCGGAGGGCTTAATCATGCCGTCGAGGTAGCCACGCTCCGCGGCGACATAAGGCGCGGTCATGGTCTCGTCGTAGAAGTCCATGAACATCTTCTTCGTCATCGCGCGTTGCTCTGGGGTCTCGGCGGCCTCGAGCTGCTTGCCCGCAATCATGACCACGGCGGCGGCCGAGCCCATCACGGCGATCTGGGCCGTCGGCCACGCCAGGTTGATATCACCGGTCAGGTTCTTCGAGCCCATCACGGCATAAGCACCGCCATAAGCCTTGCGCACAATCAGCGAGACCTTCGGCACGGTGGCCTCCACCACGGCAAACGCAAACTTCGCGCCGCGGTGAATCAAGCCCGCCTTCTCCTGGTCCACGCCCGGCAGGTAACCCGGCGTATCCACCACAAAGACCAGCGGGATGTTGTAGGCATCGCAAATACGGATAAAGCGCGCGCCCTTATCGGCGGCATCCGCATCGATACAACCCGCTGAATGCATCGGGTTATTGGCCACAAAACCCACGGCCTTGCCATCAATGCGCCCAAAGGCGGTAATGACGTTGGGGGCGTAGTTTTCCTGAATTTCGATGAGATCGTCATCGTCGCCAAGCTGCGTGAGCAGGTCCATCATGTCGTAGCCGGCGTTCGTATCATCCGGCATGAAGGAATCCAGCTCGGTGTCCTGGGCTACCTCCTCATCAGAAGGCGCATCGAAGACCGGGGATTCGTCGAAGCAGGTCAGCGGCAGGTGGTCCAACAAATCGCGCACCATGTCAAAGGCCTCATCCTCCGAGGGCACCACGACAGACACGTTGCCGTTGAGCTCCTGCTGGCGCGCGGAGCCCAAGTCGTGGGAGGAAATTTCCTCGCCCGTGACCTCCTTGATCACGTTCGGGCCCGTCACGTACATTTCCGCCTCACCATCGACGGCGATGATGAAGTCCGTGGTCACCGGCGCATACACCGCGCCACCGGCGGACTTGCCCATCATGATGGAAATCTGCGGGCTGCGGCCGGACAGCGGCAGCTGGCGGCGGGCAATCTCGGAGTACATGGCCAGAGACGTCACCGCATCCTGGATGCGCGCGCCGCCGGAATCCTGGATACCGATAACCGGGCAGCCAATCTTGATGGCCAAATCCATGATGTCGGTGACCTTCTTACCAAAGGTCACGCCCACGGAACCGCCGTACACCGTCTTGTCGTGGGCATAGATGCAGACAGGGCGGCCGTTGATGCGGCCGTGGCCGGTGACCACGCCGTCGGAGTAAATCGCGTCCGGGTCGCCGGGGGTCTTGCCCAGGGCGCCGGTTTCGACGAAGGAGCCTTCGTCGAGAAGCGCGGCGATGCGTTGGCGCGGAGTCGAACGCCCAGCTTCGTCGCGGCGTGCCCGGGAGCGCTCGCTGCCGGGGTCCTGGGCACGCTCGAGGCGCTCGCGTAGGTCCGCTAGCTTGTCAGCGGTGCTAGTCACTTCCGAATCTTCTCCTCGATCCATTCCTCCATGTGCTTGCCCACGATACCGATTGCGGGCTCGTCGGGAACCGCCAGGTGGTCGCCCGGCAGCTGCACAATCTCCAGATCCTTCACGATAACGCCCCAGCCGCCGTCCGGGTTAATCTCCGCATAGGCAGGCTCGAGTTCGATGGCGCCGTCGTGCATGCGCTCGGAGCGGAACAGGATGACGGGCACGCTTACCGACGCCCACCTTCCCATATCCAGCGAGCCCAAAATCTGGTTGTCCACGAAGGATGCGCGCTGGTGCTCCAGCACGCCGGCGGACAGGCCGTGCTCGGAGGCATCGGTGGAGCTGAGGAATTCGGCGAGCATGGCCATGAGTGCGTCTTCGCCGACGGTCTCCAGCATTTCGTAGGGCGGCTCGAAGTCGAGACCGTAGGTCTTCTTGGCAAAGGCGGCGTAGCGACCCCAGCGGGCCTTGGTTTCCTCCAGCGTCTTCGGTGCCGGGTGGGCCGGTTGGGTGGTATCCAGCAGCGCGATGAAGGCAACCTCAGCAGTATCCTCGCCGCGAGCTTGACGTTCCTGCAGCTGGTAGGCCACCTCATAGGCCAGCGCGCCGCCGAAGGACCAGCCGCCGAGCACGACCTTGCGCCCGCGCGCGTAGTGCAGGATGTCCTCGATATAGGCGGCAGCGCGATCCTCCAGGCTGCCCTCGATGCGCTCCACGCCGTAGACCGCAACATCCGCCGGCAGGCGGCGAGTCAGCGGCTGGTACACCACGGTCGTGCCGCCGGCTGGGTGGAACATGAAGACGGCGGGGCCATCGGCCTCGCGCAGGACGCGGATGTTGCCCTCGACCTCAGTCTCCAGGCCCTCGCGGACCAGATCCGCGAGGTTCTCCAGCGCTTCGGCCTCGTGGACCTGGTGCGCAGTGACCTCGATGCCAGCGCGCTCGGTGAGGCGTTCGGCAATCTTTTCTGCCACCTCATCGCTGACCTGCGGTAGCGCGGAGGTCACGCCGGCTGCGGCCGTACCTGTGAAGGTGGCCCAGGTGCCGAAGACCATGCGCTCGGAGGCATCGCGCGGTGCAACGCCCACGCCTTCGCCGCCCTTCGCGCTCACCGCGGAGGCGTCTGGGGTGGTGTCGTCGCTCTCGGTGAGCGCGGAGGGTGCGTCGGCGGTCGCGTCGGCGCTTGCGGTTGCGGCATCGGGCTGCTCGGACACGGCCTCTTCGACCATGGTGATGACGTCGGCGAGGGAGGCGTCGCGAAGCGCCTGCACCTGCAGCGGCGGAATCTGGAAGTCATTCTCCACCCGGTTCTTGATGCGCATGCCCATGAGCGAATCCAGGCCCAGATCAATGAGCGGCAGCTCGCGCGGGAGATCGGAGACGTCGTAGCCCATGGACTCCGACACGATGAGCGCCAAGCGCTCCTCCACGCTCTCCTTCTCCGGGTCCCAGCGCACGGCGTCGACCCCTACGTCGGGGTCAGCAAACTGCGGCGCGGTCACGGCCTGCGGCAGGCTCGGCTCGGCCGTCGGGGTGGGTTCTGCAAGGTTAAGGGTCGAGGCAAAACCTTCCGCAACAAGCTTGGTGGTCGCTCCATCCACGTAGTGCACCGCCACCGACAGCCCGCCCAGCGTGCGGCGAACAATGGTGGTGACCTCGCCCTTCGCGGGCAGATCCAGGTGCTCCTCGCTCGCCGCGATGTGCGCGCCCGGGGTGACGGCCTCGGCGGCGGCCTCCAGGATGGCCAGCGCGCTCGGCGCCTGGTCAGCGTTCGTGGAGAACGCCACCGCGCCCTCCGGCAGCGTCACGCGCGCGCCCGGCAGGCCGGACACACCCGACGAGGGACGAGCGTTGGTCCAGAAACGCTGGCGGCGGAAGCGGGTATGCGGGGCGGCGACAAGCGCGCCCGAGCCAAAGACCTTAGTGTAGTTCACCGGAGTTCCCGCGACGTAGAGCTTGCCCAGCAGATCCAACAGCGACTCGGTGGGATCCACCTTGCGCTTCAAGCTGTAGAGCAGCTGCGCATCCGCCTTGCCCGCAGCAAAGGCCGTGGACATCAGGCCCATGAGCGCAATCGGGTTCGGGGAAATCTCAACGATCTGCATGTGGCCCGCCGCAAAGGCTGCCTCCGCTGCGTCCTGCAGGTAGACGGGCTTGCGGGTCATGCGGATCCAGTAGTCCTCATCGTGCAGCACCGTACCGGGGCGGTAGACCTTGCCGCGGTCCACGGAGGAGAAGAGCGTCGTGTGTAGCGGACGGGTCTCGATGCCAGCGATCTCCGCATAGAGCTCACCGAGGAGCGGGTCGACGGCGGAGGTGTGGCCCGCGCCCTTGACGTTGAGCGCGCGGGCGAACTTGCCCTCGCCTTCGAGGCGCTCCACCAGCGCGAGGACCTCTTCGCGCGGACCACCGACGGTGGTCATGCCGGGGCCGGTGTACACGGCAGGTTCGATGGAACCCGGAAGGGCGTCAATCTCCTCGGCGGAGAGCTCGACGACGGCCATGGCGCCCTGCTGATCGTCGGGAAGCGAGGCCTCGCCCTCCCCCATCAGGCGTGCGCGGTGGCAGGCGATGAGCATGGCGTCGGCCGCCGTGATGCCGCCCGCAGCATAGGCCGCGCCGATCTCACCCATGGACATGCCGATAACGCCGGCAGGGCGCACGCCGAAGGTGGCGAGCAGATCCGTCAGCGCTATCTGGATGGCGGTGATGGCCACCTGCGCGGTTTCGGTGTTGTAGGTCTGGGCGTCGTCGTGCACCAGCTCCAGGATGGACCAGCCGGATTCGCGCTGCACGATGGCGTCGAGCTCCTCCAGGCGCTCCTTGAACAGCGGCGAGATCTCAATCATGTCCTTGGCCATCTTGCGGTGCTGGGAGCCAAAGCCGGAGTACATGAAGACGGGGCCGTGGACGGAGGGAGAATCCGCCGCGGCGATGCCCACGGAGACGGTTCCCTCGGCGACCTGTCGCAGGCGCTTGACAGCTTCCTCGCTGGACGACGCCACCACTACCGCACGCGAGCGCCCATGGTTGCGGCGCGCAAGGGTACGGGCCAGGGAAAGCAGGTTCGGGTTCTCTGCCTCGATATAGTCCGCCAAGTCGGAAGCCGCTGCGGCGCGGCGGGAGGGCAGCAGGCCGGAGACCGGCAGGGCCACTGGCTGCCCCTCGCCGATGGCGACCTGCGGGGCGTCCTGGTGGGTCAGCCCGCGGTAGTCGGTCAACACCACGTGGGCATTGGTGCCGCCGAAGCCGAAGCCGGAGACACCCGCGACCTTCTGGCCGGAATATTCGGGCCATTCGCGCGGATCCTCGACCACTTCGAGGTGCTCGGCGTCGAAATCGATATAGCGGTTGGGGCCCGCGTAGTTGATATTCGGCGGGATGACGCCGTGGCGCATTCCTTCGATGACCTTGATGAGGCCCACCACGCCGGCGGCGGACTCGGAGTGGCCGATGTTGGTCTTGGCAGAACCCAGCAGGGTCGGGTTCGCGGCCTGGCGGCCCGGGCCCAACACGCGACCGAGCGCGGTGGCCTCGATGGGGTCACCGAGGATGGTGCCGGTGCCGTGGGCCTCGACGTAGTCCACGTCCTGCGGGCGGATGCCGGCGTCGGCATAGGCGCGCTCGAGGACGTCGACCTGTGCCTCCGGGTTGGGGGCGGTCAGGCCGTTGGAGTGGCCGTCGGAGTTGACCGCGGTGCCCTTGATGACGGCGTGGATGGTGTCGCCATCGCGCTCGGCGTCCTCGAGGCGCTTGAGCACGAGCACGCCCGCGGCATCCGCGCGGACGATGCCATCGGCATCATCGGAAAAGGCGTGGATGGCGCTGGTGGGCGAGGTAACTCCCAGCTCGCTAAAGCCAATGGAGGCGTGCGGCGAGGCCAAGATGTTCACGCCGCCGGCGAGTGCCGTATCAGCCGCACCCACGCGCAGGTCCTTGACCGCCTGGTTGACCGCCACGAGGGAGGCGGAGCACGCGGTGTCCACGTTGATGGAAGGGCCGCGCAGATCGAAGGCGTAGGACAGGCGGTTGGCAATAATCGCCGAGGACGTACCCGTCATGGCATAGGGATGCATCTCGGCCGGATCGGCGGTAATGAGCATGCCGTAGTCATTGTTGGTGGAGCCCATGTAGACACCGGTGGCGGTGCCGCGCAGCTGGTTGGCGGGCACGCCGGCGTCCTCGAGGGCCTCCCACGAGACCTCCATGAGGATGCGCTGCTGCGGGTCCATGTTGGCCGCCTCCAGCGGGGAGAGGCCAAAGAACTCGGGGTCGAAGGAAGCGATGTCCTCGATATAGCCACCGTCGGTGTTCTGCTGCTCAATCTTTTCGCTGGTAATGGGATCGGAAGAGTATTCCGACCAGCGCCCGACAGGCAGCGGGCCGGTGCCAGCGCGGCCTTCGACGAGCATGGTCCAGAACTCATCAACGTTTTTGGCGCCCGGGAAGCGGCCAGCGTAACCGATGACGGCGATGTCACCGCCCGCGATGGTGGCCGGGCGTGGCGACGCCTCCTTCGGCGCGCTCTCCCCTGCAGCGGCTGCACCGTTGACCAGGCGCTCAGCCAGCTGCGCGATGGTGGGATACTCGTAGGCCACGGTGGGCTCGAGCTTAATGCCGAGGAGGTTCTCTAATTCGCCGGAAAGGACCACTGCGTCACGCGAGGACAGCCCAAAATTCTCCAGCGGTTTGGTGTCCGTGATTTCCTCTGCCGACAGGCCGGTGGTCTGCGCGACCCAGGTGCGCAACCAGCCACGAAGCTCTTCAACGGTCATAAATCTCTAGCTTTCTTACGCGGACTAAAAAATATCTAACTCTGTATTCGATTTTGCGCAGCACAAAAGCGCGCACGTCGAAGCGTACATAGGGGTTATCGACCAATTATCTCACTTTGTTAACTTGGGTTTCATAACCGACATACCCACAGGCAGCAGCAACCCCCGCCCCGCAGTAGCGCGGGAACGGGGGTTTAAGCGGCGTGGGCTTTAGGAAGCGAGGTAGATCTTCTTGGCCACGCGGCGGGCAATCTTGCCCGAGGAGGTGCGCTTGATCTCGTTTGCGTTAAACCACTGGATGACCGCCGGGGTCACGCCGTGGTTCGCGGAGACCGCGGAGCGGATGGCTTCGGACGCGGCGGCGTCATCGGCCGGGTTGGCGCCATCGGCGCGCTCGATGAGCAAGACGAGCTCCTCGGTGCTGCCGCCCTCCACGGAGAAGGCCGCGATGGAGTCCGCACGCACGTGGCCCGAGGCCTCCTGCACAGTGCCCTCGATGTCCTGCGGGTAGTGGTTGCGGCCTGCGACCACGATGAGGTCCTTGAGGCGACCGGTGATGTAGAGCTGGTTATCCACGATTGCCGCGAGGTCACCGGTGGCCAACCAGTTATTGTCCTCCGGGGCATTCGGCACGCGGGTGCTCTCCGCCAAGCGCTCCCCCAGCGTGTTGTGGAAGGTCGAGGCGGTTTCCTCCGCGCGGTCCAGGTAGCCGGCGGCTCGGTTCTCGCCGTGTAGCCAGATTTCGCCCACGCGGCCATCCGGCAGCTCGGTCTTGGTCTCCGGGTCCACGATGGTCAGGTGCTGGGCCACGACGCTCTGGCCACAGGAGGCATAGGCCACGGAGTCCGCGGACTTCTCCACGATGACCGCCTCACCCTCAGCCAAGCGGTCGCGGTCGAAGTGGGAAATGACCGGGCGCTCCGGAGTCTGCGGCGTGGTGACAATCAACGAAGCCTCCGCCATGCCATAGGACGGGCGCAGGGCATCGCGGCGCAGGCCAAACTCTTCCTTGCCGAAGGTCTCCCAGAAGGAATTCACCGCAGACTCGGTCACCGGCTCCGAGCCGATCACGATGCCATCGACGTTGCTGAAGTCCAGCTTCTCCCCCTCGGCCGGGGCGCCGTAGCGCGCGGCGAGCTCGAGGGCGAAATTCGGAACCACGGCATAGGTACCTTGCAGCTGCTCATCGATGGGCTGGCGCTTGAGCTGATCAATCCAGCGCTTGGGCTGCTGCACGAAGTCACGCGGCGTCATGATTTCCAGGTTGAGGCCCAGAATCGTCACGAAGACCGCCAGGATGATGCCCATATCGTGGTGCATCGGCAGCCAGGACACCACGCGCGCTGGCAGCTTGATCTGCACCGCGGTGAAGATCTGCAGAACGTTGGTCATGATGTTGCGGTTAGTCAGCAGCACGCCCGCAGGTGTCCGGGTGGAGCCGGAGGTGTACTGCAGGAAGGCCGGGTGGTCCACCGGCGCGGTCTGCAGCGCGGCCAGGGCCGCCTTGCCTTCCTCCGTCTCCAGCGGGTTCACCCAGCTCTGCGCCAGGGAATCCGGCAGGGAGTCGATGGAGATGATGCGCGGGCGCTCGGCCGCCGGGCGGTCCGAGAAGTATGCACGGTTCGCGGCGGCCGAGATGTTATTGGTCAGAACGATCGACGGGTTTGCGTCACCAAAGACTGCCCGCAGGTGGTCGGTGTGGCCGGGCTCGTTCGGATCATAGAGCGGGATCGGGGTCATGCCCGCGTACATCGCGCCAAGGAAGCCGAAGATGTACTCGGGGGAGTTACCCGCGAGGATCGCCACGCGGTCCCCCATCTTGCCTACCTGTTGCAGGCGCGCAGCCACTGCCTTGATGCGGGTATTGACCTGGGATCGGGTGACATCGCGCGGCGTTCCCTCCGGGTTATCGCTATAGACCCATTGGCGCATGACCGGGCGGTCCGGGATACCCGCCTGTTGCTCCGCGGCATAGACGTGTTCAGCAAGGCCCGCCAACGTGAGGTGGGGCGGCAGGGCGATGTTGCCCTTCTCGTCGAAGAACTGGCCGATCAAGGCTTTCAAGTCCATGTGGGAAAGCTCCTTCGTAGGGTAGAGCGGGGCACATACCCCTGCTTCACGTACTTTTGACATTAAAAATATCAGAAGGACTACGCCGACCGTTACATGGCGCGCGGTGCGGTGGCGTACGGAGGCCGTCGCCAAGCGCTATTGTGCGTCGATGGTGTCCTTGGCCCACTGCGTCACCCATTGGTTGGCCGTGGTGCCTTCGATGGTGTCCGGATTAGAGGCATACAGTGCGTGGACGCCGTTGGCGTCGATAAGATCGCGGGCGCGCTCGAGGCCGTTGCTGACGTCCAGTGGTGCATCACAGATGGAGTCATTCGGCGCGCAGATTTGGAAGGTGCGGTCCGCCAGCGCCCCGAAACCGTTGGCGCGCTCACCGCGCATCGTGGCACCCGGGACGATGCCCTGAATCAACGTTGAGACCGGCTGCAGGGCAATCTCCGCGCCCACGCCGCCGACGTGCGCGCCCGGGTTAATGCCCACGCCGTCCTGGCGCCGCCCGTCCGCGATGAGTGCGACACCCACCACGCTCTCTGCGGGCACGGGCCCGTTGCCGCCGCCGATTCGGTCCGCCACATCACCCGCGATGACCGCGCCCTGCGAAAAGCCGCTCAGGATGAACTTCGTGTTCGGGCAGGTCTCGTACATGTAGGTCAGCTCGCCCTCCAGGCGCGAGGTGCCCTCGTTGCGGGAATCGTCGTAGCTCATCTCGTGCTGCGCGTTAATGTTCTTGAACTGCGCGGTGTACGGCAGCGTCCACACCTTAACGTCCTCGGGAACGTAGGCCTCCTTCAGCGGATTCGTAATCGACAGCATGAAGGAGTTCGGGTTCGCCCCCGGGTTGATCGGATCATCGTCCGCGGCGGATTCCCACGTTCCCGGCGCGGAGATGAACTCCACGCGCGGGCACCAATCCGGTTGCTCGGGGGTTGCGTTTTCTTCGCCCTCCCCCTGGGAGGGGGCGGGCTCCGCAAGGTTTCCTTGCTCTCCTTCCTCACGGGTGTTGAGGAAGTGGACCGCTCCCCCGCCAATCACGGCGAGGAGAACAACGACGGCAAGGACGGTAAGTGTTTTACGCATGAAGAAATTTCTACCTCGAGAAGGCACGGGATTGTCTGGAAAATCCCTGCCACGTTACTGAGCGCAGAGCTTGCGGCCCTGCTCGGTGATGAGCCGGACTAGTTCCTCGTGGCTAAGCTCGGTGCGGCCCTGCTCGATGAGCTGTCCGGCCACTGCCGGTGCGGTGACGGCATCGCCCTGGCAGGAGGCCTGCGCGGCACCCACCACTTGGTCTTCCACGCCGTCGACGTTGACGCCGGCCTTCGCCACCGCAGCCAGGAAGTCCTGGTCTGGGCCTTGCGCGGGAGCGGGGGCGGGGATCTCGGAGATCTCGCGTGCGCCGCGGTCTTCCGGCTCCCCGTCCTGTTCCTCTTCGGTGCGCGACGCCGACGAAGAGCTTTCCGACGCCCCACTAGCTGACGCCGAGCTTGCCGCCGCCCCACCGCTCGCCGCGGAGGAACGCTCCAACGGCGCCACGGAGGTGTCGGTGGCCTCGCCCTCCTCGACGGTGGCGGAACCGCAACCGCTCAACAGGGCACCGGCGGCGAGCAGCGTCGCTGCACCGGCTGCCGCGGCGGGACGCGCGGAGAAAAGACGCATGGCGATTCTCCTACTTCTTATCCGCCTGGACCTGGCCCATGACCTCACGGATGACGCCATGCTGGAAGGACTGGGTCAGCCCACCGGCCGGAATGGAGGTGTAGTCCTCCGTCGGCCAGCCAAACTCGCCCTGCTCCCAGCCGTGCTTGCCCCACTCGTCGAAGATCTTGCCCTTGAGGATGTAGTGCGCGCCGGAGTCCATGGACCAGTAGATGTTGCCGTGCTCGAATTCCTGGAAGAAGCCGCCGTTGACGGCCTTTTCCTCACCAACCGGGAAGCCCAGCTCGGACTCAGCAGCCTTCAGCTCCTTGTACTTCGCGCCGATGGCGCCGTGCACGATGTGGAAGGAACCGTCCGGGTTGCGGGTCAGCACGCCGTCCTCGAAGTCCTGGACCTGGCCGTCGCCGACCTTGCGTGCCTCGGCAACCGGGTACTTGAGGTCGCCGCCCTCGAAGCCGTTCTTGCCCCATGCGTCGAAGAAGTCCTTCGGGATCGGCCAAGCGCCGGTCTCCGGGGTCCAGTAGATGGAGCCGTGCTCGAAGTGGACGTAGCGGCCGCGGCCGTCGGGGGTCTTTTCCTCGCCGGTCGTCGGGAAGCCCAGCCAGGAGGTCGGTCCACCGAGCTCGGAGTAGCGAGCGCCGATGCGGCCGATCACGGCGTGTGCGCCGGTCTCCGGGGACCAGTAGGCGGTACCGGCCTGGAAGTCCTGGGCCTTGCCGCGCTCGGCGACGTCATACTCGTTGTTCACGCAGTTACCGATGATGCCGGACTTGGTGGCCTCCGCAATGGCCCCGACCGGAGTGCAGTCCGCGCCGCGGTCGCTCTTGTCCAGGCCAAGGGAATCAGCGATGTAGGGCCATGCCTCGGTCATCTCAAACTGCCAGTATTCCCAGCTGTGAACGCCGGTCGGACGGAACTTAACCACTGGTTCGACGCCAGCGCGCTTAGCGTAATCAACGAAGGTCTGGGTGGACATGCGGGAGATGGCCTCCAGGCCCACGCCGGCCATGTTGGCCTGGCCCTTGGCCACCGAGCCGATCTGGCCGTAGTCATCCTTGCCGTTACCGGCGGAGACATAGACCTTCATGTCCTTGAGGTTCTCGATGCCCAGCTTCGGATCGTGGTCGATCCAATCCTGGGAGTACAGGTCACCCCACATGTTGGTAGAGGTGAATCCGCCGGCATCGGCCTGCGCGGCGGTAATGGCCTCCGGCATGCCGGTGGTGGTGGTATCGAGGTAACCCGAGAAGGAGCCAACGTACTTGAAGGCCCAGGGGTTGCGCTCAGCAAGGTTGACAGCGGCGGTACCGCCCATGGAGATGCCGGTGACGGCGCGCTTGCCGTTGGAGCGGTAGCCCTTCTCCAGGATCGGGATGAGTTCCTTCATCAGGAAGGTCTCCCACATGTAGTGCCTGCCGTTGTCTTCCTTCTGCCAGTCGGAGTAGAAGGAGGACTCGCCGCCCACCGGCATGATGAGGTTGACGTTGCGGTCGGCGTACTGGGACAAGATGTTGGTCTCGATGGTCCAGCCGGACTCGTCGTCGCGGGCGCGCAGGCCATCAAGAGCCCAGACCTCCGGGAAGGTCTTGTCCGGGTTGGAGTACCAGTCACGCGCGAGCTGGATCTGCACGACCTGTTCCTTGTCCGGCATGGCGGCGGACTTGATGTAGACCTTGAGGTGGCGGTTGGTCAGATACTCAACGCGGGACACGGACACGCCCTCCGGCAAGCCCTCGATCTTCGGGTATTCGGTCTCCACCGGAGTGCGCTGCGGCGGATTGGACGGGGCGAAGGAATCGGAGAGGTTGGAGCTGCCCAGAAGATCAGTAATTCCGTCGCTGGAAGAGCCGGAAGACTGCGCGTTTGCAATAGGCAGCAACGCAAAGCCCACGGCCACGGCGGTGGGCAGTGCAGCGATGGTCAGGCCCTTGCGGGCTGCGGACGGGGAACGCAGGCCGGAAACCTTGGTGGACCGGCGGGGCTGAGTTGACGCAGTGTTCGGCATTGAAGAGTCCTTGTTAGGGGTAAATCGAGATGAGGGCACGCGCTACCGCGAGCGGGCTCCGCAGGTTCCCCTCCTGCGGAACTCGCCACCGTACGCGTAGTGAGCGGTCTAATGTGTTCTCAAGTTTAAGTTTAACTTGAGACTTTGGGAAGGGGGACACGCCCACCATGTCTATGAAAAAGCCGCCGTGCTCAAGAGCACGGCGGCCACGCAGGAGATGATTACCAAGCGTTCATTACGTTAAGCACCTGCGGCTTGGAGCGTTCGAGTTGGTATCCGAACTGCTCCCAGTTGTGCAGGCCCTGCGCCGGGTAATTCGTCTGCAGGCGAACGCCCATTGCGCGGGCCTTCAGCTCCCACAGGCGGGTGGTGCCGTTGGCAAAGCCTTCCAAGGCCACGCCGGCCGCGATGTGCTCCGGACGGTAGCGCTGCTGATCCAGCGGCCCTGGGATGCCGGACGCGGCGGAGACATAAACATCCGTTCCGTTCGCAGCCAGTTCCGGAATCAGATTGAAGGGGTCATTGCTGAAGCGCTTCGGGTTGATGATGGACCCGTACATGGCGTTGATGTTGAAGCCGCCAGCGTCGAGAAGCGCCAGGCGCATAAAGGTCTGAGCGCCCGGCAAGGTCGTGGTGAGGTAGCCGGAGTAGGACAGCGCCTGGCGGAACTGCTCCGGGTGCTTGCCAGCGAGGGTGATGGCAGCGGTAGCGCCCATGGACAGGCCGGCAACTGAGTTGTTGTTGCGGGCCACTCCGAAGTTGCCCTCCAGGTAGGCCGGCAGTTCCTGGGTCAGGAAGGTTTCCCACTGGTAGTTGACCGGCTTGACCAAGTCATAGGTGGCCGGGCCGTTCCAGTCCGCGTAGAAGGACGCTGCGCCACCCACCGGCATCACCAGGGTGATGTTGTGGTCTACATAGGTGCGCGCGGCGTTGACGTCATTGATCCAGGCATTGGTGGAATCGGTAGCGCGCAGGCCATCGAGCAGGTACAGACCTGCGTTGCCGCCGTTCTTAGCCGGCTGGATCTGCACTGGGATGTTGCGGCCCATTGCCTGGGACCACACGTCGCAGCGCTGTACCCAGTAGCCGACGCGGTCCCACTCGCAGGCACCGGTGGCGTCGCCACGCAGCCAGTCCCGGTTGGCGGCGGATGCTTCTTGCGTACCCGCGGTCACTACCAGACCCAAAGCCACAGCGATGACTGCCACCACTGAGAGGACCCGAGTCCGCAGGCCAGAGCTTAGTGAACTCATGTTTCTCCTTAACGTTTTTACTGCCACTACTACATCGCCAACACGCCAGCGATAGTTACAGATCAATAACAAGAATCTTGTTTAGCGTAACGCACCCTGGCAATTTTCGCCTACCCATGGGGGTGCTCCCCAGCTCACACCAAGCTAATGGACAGGATAATCGCTCGGGTCAGACGGCAACATGAGCGTGCGCCCCGAGGTCAGCGAGAAAGCTAGATTCGCGCGGAAGCGCTCCCACGTCAGGGGCGCGCTATAGGAAGCGATGAGTTCCTGCACTTCTGGGCTGTCCAGCGCGGCGCGCGCCTGGCGGGTCTTGTCCTTGTCATACCACGGCGGGAGATACTCGATGTCCGCGCCCGTGAGTGCTGCTTGCCATTCCAGCTCGAGGGATTTGTCGTGGCCCACGCGCCCGCCTTCCTCGCGGGGCATGCGCGCGGCCATCGGCGTGGCCAGACCGATCGTGTCAAGAACCCGGACATTGAGCGGCGCGTTCATCGACGTCATGCCCAAGTTCACCAAGTACACCGTCGGTGGCTCGTTCATTCCCGGCTCGCGCGGAACGGTGAGCCAGTTGAGCAGGTCCTTTTCTTTATCCTCCACATAGATGGTGGCCAGGGCATCTCCGCCAACGAGTTTCTCGCCGGCTTCTTCGTAGCCGCGCATGAACTTCATCCCCAGGTAATCCCGCGCCGAGCGCGGCGGGTGGCCCGCCTCGCGGTGGGTGGCATAGGTCCAGAAATCACGCTCATCCACGATGGACAGCGGCTTTTCATAGGCATCCCAATCCGTCGGATGCCCGCGCAGCACGATGATGAATGCCCACACCGCGCAGAAGGCCACCGCGAGCGAAGACACAAGACCCTTGAGCGGCAGCACGAAAACGGGGAGAAGGGCGGCGAAGAGCGGCAGCAGCAGCATACGTCCGTGCATGAAGTCACCGCCGACGCGCAGCACGTACAGCACGTGCACCGCCGCCGCCCCGACCATCAGGTAGGTCACGGTCGTGGCGCTGCGCAGCGCTGCCGGGCGCAGCTGGGCGCGGAAGGTCCACAACGCCGCACCCGCCAGCACGAGAACGGGCAGGTACAGGGCATAAGGCCCCACGAAATCCTTCAGGTAGTTCAGGCCGCTGCCCCACGCGCTTGACGACGCCGACTTGGCCACCGCCGTGTGCGGAGTCACCAGGCCGTAGTAGCCCATGCGGAAGAATTGGTAGCCCGCGGGGATGGGAAGGGCCGCGCCGAGGATGCCCAGCCACGCCTTCCACTTACGGTGTGCCGCCAAGAGCAGCAGGCCGGCCAGTCCGCCGTAGAGCGCGAACTCCGGGCGCACGAGCCAGGACAGCCCGGCCCACAGCGCTAGCCAGTAGGCGCTGGCGCTATCGCGGGACTGCACCCAGTGCTGCAGCAGCGCCCACAGGGCCGCGAGGTAGAAGATGGACAGGCCCCATTCGAGCCCGGAGGTGAAGAAGTCACGGGCCGGGGGCAGCGCGAGGTAGACCAGCGCACCCGCGGGAGCCACCAGCGCACCCGCGGGAGCCACCAGCGGTGCGGCAAACTGGCCCGAGCGGAAGAAGGCGCGTGCCGTGGCCCACGCCCCTAGCACCATCGCCGCAACCGCCAGCACGAGGCCCAGGTTGACGGCGATGGATTCCAGCGGGGCGTTCGTTACCCACCGCACGAGGAGGATCAGGTATTGCCACAGCGTCGAGGTATTCGCCTCGACGCGCTCGCCCGCGTTGAAGACGGGCCCGTTTCCCTCCTCGAGGTTGCGCACAGTGCGCAGGACAATCAGGCCGTCGTCGGAGATCCAGCGGCGGGCGAATCCACCCCAAAACGAGAAAACTCCGATCACGATGACCGAGGCCAGCGCGCTGAGCGCGGCCGCGGTACGTGTATCGGATTTTCGCATGAGGAGAGAGTTTAGCACTTGCCTTGCCCTGTTCCCGATCGCCGCTGGCTAGCCCACCATTACCGGCATGATGTAGACCGCCATGGCGATGCATGCCAGCCACACCAGGGCCAGAATCTGGAGGACGCGGTCCTCCAAGGCGATCTCGTCCGGTGCACCGCCATTGCCGCGGTCCACATCGGCGGCATAGCGCAGGATGGCGATGGTGAACGGCACCATGGAGATTTGGTACCACACGCTGGCCGGGCCATCAGACTCATTGGAGAGCTGGAAGCCCCACAGGGAGTAGGACATGACCACGGCAGTAGCCGCCAGCGTCCAGACGAAGCGCAGGTAGGTGGGCGTGTAGCCCTCCAGGGATTTGCGGATCTTGGCGCCCGTGCGCTGGGCTAAAAGGATCTCCGAGTAGCGCTTACCCGAGGCCATGAACAAGGAGCCGAACGCGGCCACCAGCAGGAACCACTGGGAAAGCTCGATGCCCGCGGCCACGCCGCCGGCCATGGTCCGCAGCATGAAACCGGAGGATACCAGGGCGATGTCGATCACCGGCATGTGCTTCCACCCGAAGCAGTAGCCCAACTGCAGGCCAATGTAAATGGCCATGACGATGGCGAGCTGCAGGCCCGCCGTGGCCAGGAAGGACAGGCCAATCGAGCCGATGATAAGCACGGCCGCCATGACATAGGCCAGGCCCACCGGAAGCACGCCCGCCGCGATCGGGCGGAAGCGCTTCGTTGGGTGCGCACGGTCAGCCTCCACATCGCGGGCATCGTTGATGAGGTAAATGGAGGACGCGCCCATGCAGAAGACGATGAAGGCAAGGAGGACGTCGAGAAGCACGCGCGAATGGAACAGCGAGTCCGCACCCGCGGCCGCAGGGGCGGCCAAGACCAGGACGTTCTTGACCCACTGCTTGGGGCGCAGGGCCTTGACCATGCCGTCGGCGAGGTTCTTCGGGGGCTTGCGCTTGCGGCCGGTATCGATGCCGGAGGTGTGCGGCTCAGAGTGGAAGACTCTCTGCTCACCGTCGTCGACGCGGTTTGGTCGTTCGCTCATGCGGTCTTCCTTTCATAGCGGTGACATGCTTCCGCGGTGGCGGCTCCCAGCAGGGCGCCGAACGCCGTATCGGATGGGTAATGTACCCCGAGCACCATACGCGAGGCCATCATGACCGGCACACCAACGAGCGGTGCCGGGGTTCCCAGAACGTGCGCGGCGCCCACGAGGAACGCGGTTGTCGACGTCGCGTGGGAGGACGGAAAGGACAGCTTAGACGGGGTTTTCACGCCCACCTTGACGTAGTCATAGTCCGGGCGCTTGCGGCGCACAATGCGCTTGATCACAACGCTGGCCGCGTGCGCCGTGAAAGCGCCCACGCCAACAGCTACCCACTGGCGGCGGCGCGCCGGCTTCTGGTAATTCACGGCGGCACCCAGACCAGAGAGAGCCAGCCAACCCAGGGCGTGCTCGCCGAAGTGGCTTAAGCCCCGCGCGGTGGGCAGAACGCCGGGAGCCTCGAAGGCCACGTCCTGAATCTTCTCGAGGACGTGGGATTCGGCGACAGAAAGCTTATTGGGCATCGAAGACCTTTCGCCAGGACTCGCGGGAGGTCAGCTCCGGCAGGGCCGCGCGGTACTCGGCGCGCAGGTCATCGAAGTTCTCCTCGATTTCCTTGAGCAGCTCGCGGGTGGATTTCACCAGCTCGAGGGCTAGCTCGCGGTCGCGCTTGCGGAAGGCCACGCCGGTGCCGCCCGCGGTGGAGACGGTGGCGGAATCCACGCGGGAGAGCGTGAACCAGCGGGCCTCCTCCGGGGTGAGGTTGAGCTGCGGTGCCTCGTGGTGCGCCGGGTCTTCCTTGCTGACCAGGTGCTTAGCGGACTTGATGAGCCACGGAATCTTCTTAATCTTGCCCAGGCGGCCGCCGATGTTGCGGGTGGGCACGCCCGGCGCGCCGGTGGGCGCGGGCAGCTGATCCGCCGAATCGATAATGACGGCGTCCGGGAATTCCTTGCGAATCGCCGCGATGCGCGGCAGCGAGGACTCCAGGATGTCGAAGAGCTGTTCCGGTCCGGCGAGGAAGTCCTTCATGGCCTCCAGCTGGATGGCCATGGTGGAGTACTCCATGCACATGGTGTGCTTGAGGGTGGACTTGAAGATGGACTTGGTGATCCCGCGCGCATCGCCCTCGTGGTAGAGGGCCGCCACGATGAGGCGGTTACGCAGGTGGAAGTAGGCCTGCCAGTCGATGGCATCGTCCTTATCCGCCCAGGCCATGTGCCAGATGGCCGCACCCGGCCAGGTCACCGTGGGGAAACCGTGGGCGGCGGCGCGCAGGGAGTACTCGGTGTCATCCCACTTGATGAACAGCGGCAGCGGCTGCCCGATGCTTTCGGCGACCACGCGCGGGAAGAGGCACATCCACCAGCCGTTGTATTCCACGTCGACGCGGCGGTGCAGCGCGCGGGAGTCGTACTTCTTCGGGTCGAGGTGGGACTGCGCGTCACCGATAGCTCGCAGCGGATACTTGGCAAAGTCGTGGTCGTATACGGCGTGCTCGGCCGCGCCCCACATGAAGTCGGCGCGGTTCACGCGCTCGCCAGTGGTGCGCAGCTGGGAGCGCTCCTGCAGGTTCAGCATCTGCCCGCCCACGATGAAGGGCTTGGCGGCATAACGCGCTGCCTGGACTGCGCGGAGGATGGAATCCGGCTCAATGGCGATGTCATCATCCATGTAGAGAATGTAGGGCGAGTCAGTGTTCTCCAGCGCCTCGAACATGATGCGGGAATACCCACCCGAGCCGCCCAGGTTTCCCTGGCGGAACTCGCGGAAGCGCTCACCGAAGTGCGCCACCGCGTCGTCGTAGCCCGGCTCGTCCGCCGGGTGCTGGTTGCCCTGATCCGGCATAAGGACGTAGTCGATGATGCCGTCCACCACCGGGTCCTCTGCCAGCGCCTGCAGCGCCGCGACGGCATCGGTGGGGCGGTTGAAAGTCGGGATGCCCACGGCGACGCGCTTGTCCTGCGCCGGGTACTCACTGCCGTCCGGTAGGAGCTGCGGGTTCGGGGCGTGGGGGGCGCACCAGGAGGCGTCGGCAAGCACGGTGTCCTTGACGGCGGAGGCGTCGAACCACAGCAGGCCGCCGTCCTCGAAGTTCTTCAGGGGCAGCTCAAACTCGTGGTGGCCGGTGGTCACCACGTGGTTGGCCACGGCGATGCGCTGGCCATCCTGCTTGGAACGGTAGAGGGAAATGTTGGCCTCGCCCTCGACGTCCATCACCAGCACGATGGACTTCAGCTGAGACCAGCGGCGCCAGTAGGCGGCCGGGAAGGCGTTGAAGTAGGTCTCGAAGGAGGCTTCCTCGCCGGCCGGGATGGTCACGGAGGTGCGGCCGCTCCAGCTGAGGCGCTCGCGGTTTTGCTCGGACTCGATGAGGTAGAGCATGCGGACGTCGACCGGCTCGCCACGCTTGGGCAGCAGGATGCGCTGTACGGGTTCTAGCGTTTCGCGCGCAGCAGAATTGTTGGCAGTCACGATATCTTCGGTTCTCCACACAGATTTCGACAGTATTCAGAAACCAAGATTAGTGGTTAAGTACTGCTGCGCTGAGTTCCCACGCGGTGGAAAGCTAAGCCGTGACGGCGGCATCCTCCGAGATGGGCTCGATGCCCAGGCGGTTGAGCATGTAAAGCACGCGGGCGCCGAGGTCGTCACCCAGCTCGCGGGTCTCCTCTACGGTTTCTACCGTAGCGATATCCCAAATCTTGATGTCCTTGCCGACTTCGTGCGGCGCCAAAAGGAAATCGACCTCGATGGTCACGAACTCGTGGCCGCAATTGTCAGAGGCTCAAGAGGGTGTCGAATCGGAGGGAGATTGAGAAATTAGAACAATACTGACTAATTTTTCGCTAACTGACAACTATTAACTCTGTACAATAAGAAGGATACTCCTCATAGCAACACATGATCAGAGTGTCTTTCTTCCTATTTCAGTCAGCTCAAAGAGTCGACTTTAGCGAACCTCTTCCCAACTGCTCCCCAAGTGAGATAAACGCCGGTACAAACAAGAAATGCTGCAAAAAGAACGCCAGCAAGGGAAAACGAAACCTTCAGAGAAATCCCCGCCATCACATGCCCCAATGAGGAACCAAGGATAGCCAGATGCAATGTAGAACTCAGCACAGCGAAAACTACCGACAAGGCCATTGACAAAGTCAAGTAGCAAAAAGGCAAGCCGATGAACCGTGCGACATTGATCATCGGAGTTGCAACACCAATTCGCGCGAGCCGCTCAGTGGTGACTTTAATCTGGTCCACCCCCCGCGAAAAAAGAAAAACAGATAGCAATCCAACGAATAGCAAGGGAAGACCAAAGATGATAAGAAAATCCCAGTCTTGAATGCCCTGGCCAAACTGCTCTAATGCCAGCACCTCTGTCTGGAAACCGACAACACAATAGCGGGAATGCCAAGCACGTAGCACAACGGGAGAACTATCGCCTTTGTCGCTGAATGAAGCTCGGCCGAAAGAGCACCAACTATTGAAACACCCGCAGCAATCTTCGAAAAAGACGCCAATAACCTTTCAAGAGAGACAACTACAAAAAGCACTGTTCGACTGCCCACCCGCGGAGTTGACAACCTATATAGGAACATCCCCGACGAGGTGACGAGAATCCCCTCGTCGCTGTCGGACGGCGGTTTCCCGACCGGTGGCCCGGCCGCCGGCAAACCTCACCCGCGGCCGCCCGGGCCCTGTCCATGGCCAAGCCCGGTCTGGTGCCCCCGGCGCCAACGACTTCCGGTGCCGCCCCGGGACGGTGAATTGCCCGTCATCCTCATTCCCGGGACCGGGTCGTCGAACAGCTCATCGGTACCGGTGCCTCGAACCACGGGCCCCGGGCGCACAGCGCAGCCGATCGCTTTGACGTCCACCCCGAGATGCGCCACGGATACTCCCGAAACGCCGGCAAAACAAACGCGCTTGCCTGGGAACAGCAGATCTCCGGTTCCATGCTGCTGAATGAGCTGACCATCGGCGACATCACTCGACCGGGCGTGCGGTACACCTTCCTGGGCACGCGGCACGACAATGCCGTGCTCCCCCACTAAAACTCCTTCGTGCGGGAACCCGGCGTCACCAACATCACCGTCCAAGACGTGTGCCCCGCCCACCGCACCGAGCACTACGGCTTCAATTACGACCCTGTCGCCCAGGGCATCGTCGAGGACCCGCTGACCGGGACGGCGTGGCGGGACCACTGCACCGGTACCGGACCGGAGCGATAGTCCTCGACGGACGAGGATCAGGCACCCGGGGAGCCTCCCGTCCGGCACGTCCACGACTCGGCGTAGCGGCCGCCCTTCGCCAGCAATTCATCGTGCGTGCCCCGTTCTGCGACCGTCCCGTCCTCCGAAAGCACGACGATGAGGTCGGCATCGCGGACGGTGTGCAGGCGATGGGCGACGACGATCACGGTGTGATCGCCGCGCAACGCTTCCATCGTGCCGACAATCGCCTGCTCAGTGGCCGCATCCAGCGAGGACGTTGGCTCGTCGAAAAGCACCACCGGGGAATCCTTCAGAAGCGCCCGGGCGATGGCGACGCGCTGCCGCTCGCCTCCCGACAGCAGCGTCCCCTCCTCCCCCACCGGGTTATCCCACCCGGAAGGCAGCAGCTCCACGATGCGGTCCACCCCGGATCGCCGGGCGGCCTCGCGCAAGCGGTCTCCGTCGCCGGGCTTGGAACCGAATCCGGGGTCGGCGAAGACCACGTTGTCCCGCACGGACGCGTCGAAGAGGAACGTCTCCTGGAACACCGGGGTCACCAGCGAGTTCACGCCGTCGGTGCCGATCCGAGGCAAGGGCACCCCGCCAATGAGGATCTCCCCCGAGTCCGGATCATGAAACCGCGACAGCAGCCGCATGACCGTCGTCTTGCCCGCCCCCGAAGGTCCCACTATGGCGACCAGCGCTCCCTGAGGTGCACGGAAGCTGACGCCGTCGAGGACCTTCTTCTCCCCGTACCCGAAGCTCACGCCGCGGAACTCCACGTCATGCCCGTCGGGCAGCTCCGGTGCGGCCGGTTCGGGAAGGGCGGGGATCGCCCGCAGGTCACGCAGCGCAGCCAACGTGTTGCGGCCCGCGCCGAAACCGCCGGACAACGCTCCCGCCGTGGTGATCGGTCCGGTGAACTGGACGACCACAATGAGCATCGGCGCCAAATGCGCCGGTGACATCCCGCCCGTCGCGGCGACCGCCACGGCGACGACCACCGCCGCCGTGAACACCGCATGGACGACCGAGCCCAACCGTCCGATGGCCGCGCCTTGCGTCGACGTCGCCTTCGCGAACGCATCGTGTTGGGCCTGGATCGCCTCATCCACCATCGCGTCCGCCGCCGAACCGTCGCCCGCGGCGCGAATCACCTGCTGGCCGCGGGTGAACTCGATCAGCCTGCCGGAGACGGCAGCTACGGCGTCAGCATGCGCTTCGTCCGACTCCCCGCCAACCCGGCCAATGGCCCGGTAGGCGAAGAAGAGCACCGGCGCCGACGCGACGAGAACCAACCCGACGCGCCAATCCACCGCCAGAATTCCGAGAGCGATGACGGTCGGCGCAACCACAGCAGCGATGACGGGCCTCAGGATCACGTGCGGCACGGACGCCGCGAACGCCATGCCCGAAGACGCCATCTCCGAAAAGCGGCCGGCCGTGGACTTGGTGACGTACCCGAGTGGCAACGTCAGCACGCGTTCGCCCAGGGAACGCAGCAGGGACGACAGCACCGCTGCGGAATTCGCCCTGCCGACCGTCCCCGCGGCGAGGGACAGCACCGCATGGGCGGCCGCGAGGCCGGCGATGACGCCGGTGAAACGCCACGCCGTCGCATCATCTCCCACGGCCAGAGCCGACAGCAGCGGCAGCAGCGCGACGAACGCCGCACCCTGTGCCAGCGCGGCAAGCGCGGCCAACGCAATGAGCCACGCCAGCGTCATCTTCGAGCGCCGATCCGTCATCGACCACAAGTCCCGGATCATCGGTTCCCTGCCTTTTCATCGTCTGCTTCAGTGCCCCGCGGGGCGGATGGTTCGTCGTCGAGCGCGAACGCGCGCCACAGATCCCGGTAGCGGCCACCGCGCGCAAGCAACTCGTCGTGGGTGCCCGCCTCCGCGACCGCTCCCCCATCGAGAACGAGGATGCGGTCGGCGTTGCGGATCGTGCTCAATCTGTGCGCAATCACGATCACCGTCCGCGAACGAGCCAAACGCTCGATTGCGGACTGAATGAGGGCCTCGGAAGCCGGATCCGCGTAAGCGGTTGCCTCGTCGAAGATGAGCACCGGCGCGTCCGTGACAATCGACCTCGCGATGGCCACGCGCTGCGCCTCACCACCGGAAAAGGTCACGTCGACGTTGACCACCGAATCCAGGCCCTTCGGCAGCGCCGCGATGACCGTATCGAGGTTCGCGAGCTTCGCGGCCGCCATGATTTCGCCGTCGGTGGCGTCTCTCCTGGCCAGCCGGATGTTCTCCCGCAAGGGCAGCGTGAGCAACTGCGGATCCTGGAACACCACCGACACCGAACGGTGCACGTCGCGCACGGCGATGTCGCGAAGATCGTCGCCGCCCAGCAGCACCGAGCCTTCGACAGGGTCGTGGAAACGTGCCAACAGCCGGGCGACGGTGGACTTTCCGGAACCGGAGGACCCCACCAGCGCCGTGAGGGTCCCCGGTTCGAACGTCGCGGACATCCCGTCGAGGACCCGCGGCCCATCCCCGTAGGAGAAGACCAGGTTCCGAACCTCGAGCGCGCCCCCGCGCGCGGGCACCGGATCGGCGGGCTCGGCGATCGGCGGCGTGCTCAGCACCTTCGCAATGGACTTCAGAGCGGCGAGCCCCGCGATGATGGGTTCGGAGTTCATGGCCACCCGCACGATCGCCGCGGAGAGTCCAAGGCCGAGAACCAGCCCGGCGACGAGACCCTCGGGTTTGCCGCCCGCGGTGTCCCTCAAAGCGAGGCCGGCGCCGCACACCACTGCGAGGACCGTGATCGGGGACGTCACCACGTCGATGAGCCCGAGATAGATGTTCGACTGCCGGGACCAGGCGGACCACGCGCGGACGAACGACGACGCCGCGGCATCGTAGCGGCCCGCGCCCTGGTTGGCGCGTCCGAAGGACTTCATCACAGGGATGCCGCGCACCAACTCGATGACCGCAGCCGTCACTTTTTCAGAGGCTCGCTCGTAGTCGCGCTGAAGATCGGCTCCGCGCGAAATCATCATGCCCATCAGGGCGAAGGTGACCAGCACTGGGACGACCGCCACCGCCGCGATCCGCCAATCGACCGCGACGAGCGCGATGAGGGAAAGCAGGGGAACCAGCACCGCCACCACGGTCTCGCCGACGGTGTGGCCCATGAGCTGGTGGACGGCCGCGACGTCCTTCTCAACCGACCCGATGATCCCCGACGAGCGCCGGGCGTCCAGCCAGCCCAGCGGCAGCTTCCGGATATGGGCAACCAACCGGCGCCGGAGGTGGAGCTGCAGGTCGTTATCCGCCCGGTGCGAGAGCATGCCGGCGGCGCCGTCTGCAGCCATTCGCACCGTCGCGGCGACGACGATGACAGCCACGGCCAACCACGTCCGATGCACCGGGGCCTCCGGGTACGTCATCGCGATGTCGATGATGCCGACCAGCGAAGCGACGGTAGCCACCGACGACAGGACGGACAACGCGACCACCGCACGCATCCGGGTCCGGATCGGGGCGAGCAGCGACCACGGGCCGACGGTCCCGTCCACGGCGCTCACTTCCCCGCCTCCCCGATCACGCTTTTCTTCGCGAGAGTGCAGAAATACACCATGCCGGCGCGTGAGGCTCCGTCCAGCTTCAGCCCGTTGGCTTCGGCGAGGTCCTCGAGCTCGCTGCCCCGGAACACCCGGTGGCCCATCTTCGCCATGACGGCCATGTCGACCCGCTCGTTCACGTCGGGATCCTCGACGAACGTCTGCACGTAAGCGATGCCGCCGTCGGCGAGCAGCCCGGAGACCCTGCCGAGCGCGGCTCCCGCATCCTTCATTTGGTGGAGCGCGCCGCACACCCAGATTTCACAGGCCCCGCCGGGCTCTCCCGCGAGCGGCGTGAGGATGTCGGCAACGTGGAATTCCGTCCGGGCCCCGAGCCCGTCGGCGGCGGCGCGTTCGCGGGCGATGCGGATCGCATTGGGCGACAGGTCGTAGCCGACGATGTTCGCCCTGCGATAGCGAGACTCAGCGGCGAGCGTGCGGGCGAGCCACCCGGTTCCGCAACCGAGGTCGAGGACCCGGGCCGGCGCATCCGGCCCGGGATCCAGCGCACGGAGCTTCCGGTACACGGCGGCGGCGTCCATCGGTTCGCGCGCATAGCGGCTTAGGAACCTCGGCTCGACCTTGTCCTCGTAGGCCGCGAGGAGCCTGCGGTTGTTCTGGACGATCTGGGCGATCGACTTCATCTGGTTCTGTCTCCGGGTGTGTGGGCCGCGTCCACGCGGCGGTTTCGGGTTAGATGCTCGGATTCGCGGGCCGTCATGCAGACTCCCCCGGCCTCGTTTTCACGGCGATGCCCCACGCCGCGAGCACGGCGATACCAAAGAACCAGGCCGCGCAGACCACCAGACCCGCAGCCCCGGTGCCGTTGACGGCCTCGCCGGCCGCGGATACGGGGGTGTGCCCGGCGATTCCGCGCAGGAGGGGACGGAAGTGGTCGGCGGGCATGAGCACCGTGTTGACGAACATCGCAACGATGATTAACGGGATGAGGGCCACGGAGCCCTGGGGGCTGGTGATGGAGAACGCGATGTACGTGCCGGTGCATGCGGCCGCCGCGGCAACCATCGCGCCGGTCACCGCGATCCTCCACCACCAGGACGCCTCAGGGGGGCTGTCGGAAAGCAAGGCGGCCACCGCCGCGACGACGACCGACATCGCCATGATCCGGATGAACTCAGCGATGATCCGTGCGACCGGCACGGCCGCGTACGGCGCCGGCATGGTGATCAACCGCTCGTGGAGGCCATTGCTGCGTTCAACGAACACAGTGGACGATCCCGTGATGGCCAAGATGAACGCCCACGTCGTCACGACCAGGATGACCGCGTTCGGGAGTTCGAACTCTCCGGTGAGCTGCCTGACCAGGCTACCGAACATGCGGTTGACGATGAACAGGTACACGAGCGGAGCAATGAACGTCATGAACCAGAAGTCGGGGCGCCGCAGCCAAATGTGGGCAATGCGCCGCAGATGCACGAAGATGGGGCCGATCATGATTCGCTCCTCGAGGTGAACCGGCGGATGAACAAGACGATTCCGGCGACCGCCGCGACACCGAGCCACAGGGCTGCCTCTTCCCCGGCACTATCCGGGAAGGCATCCGGGGACGCCGCCCTGATCACCTCGATGATCGGCGAAAACGGCATGTGACGTACGACGTCGCGCAGGGAGCCGTCCAAAGCGGTCGCCGGAATGAACGCGGTGGAGAACATGAGCAGCAGCATTTCCAGCGCCTGGATCGATGAGGCTGTCGACACCGGGGCGGGCACCATCAGGATCACCCCGTCCGTGACCAGGGACAGGACCGCGGCGGCGAGCAGTGACCACAGGACTGTCCACGCGACGTCACCGAGAGCCATGTCGAGGCCGCAGGACCACGCGACGACCAGCAGCGCCGCGATCGACGCGGACATCCGCAGCACATCGGTGGCGAGCCTGCCGGCGACATAGCCGCCTGTGGCCCCGGGCAGCACGCGCACGCGGTCAACGAGCCCGGATTCGACGTCCTGTCCCACCGCCATCGCCGACGCCGCGGCGGTGAACATCGCCGCCTGGAACAGGCAGCCGCCGAGCACGAAACGCAGGTACCCGAAGCCGGATTGCCCTGCCGAGTACCCAAACACCGCGTACAGGCACAGCAGGAAGAGGGGAGGAACGACGAACATGGAGATCAGCGACGCGGTGTTGCGTCGCAACAGCAGCAGATCCCGACGGAGGAACGCCGCGACCGACGTCGCACTCATCGCGCCGCACCCCCTGCGTTCATCGATATGAATACCTCGTTGAGGGTGGGTGGCGACACGCTCAGCGAATCCGGCAACGCTTCCGAGGCCTCCATCGCCTGCGCCACCGCCTCGAGGACCTGCGGTCCGGGGTCGACGTCGAGGGACACCGACTTCCCCGCGACGCGGACGCCGTCCAGGCACGTTCGTCCGAGGCAGCGGGCGAACGCCTCCGCCTCGGCGGTGGTGGCAAAGGACACGCGGAGCACGTGCGACCCGAAGTCGCGGCGCAATTCCTCCGGCGTTCCGCTGGCGACGATGCGGCGGTCCTTGAGCAGATGGACGTGGTCTGCCAGCGCCTCCGCCTCTTCCAGGTACTGGGTGGTCAGCACCAGGGTCATTCCGTCGTCCCGCAGTTGCCGGATGAAGCCCCACAGCTCTTCGCGGCTGACCGGGTCCAGCCCCGTCGTGGGTTCGTCGAGGAACAGCAGCCTGGGCACGACGCACAGCGACGCGGCGATGTCGAGACGGCGCCGCATGCCACCCGAATAGGCCGACGCCAACGTCGAAGCACTGTCTGCGAGCGAGAATTGCGCGAGCAGTTCCGTCGCGCGGGCGGCCGCGTCGGCGCGGTCGAGTCCGCGCAGCCGCCCGAAGAACTCCAGGTTCTCCCGGCCGGTGAGGTTCTCGTCGATCGCCGCGAATTGGCCGGTGGTGGCAATGTCGGCGCGCACGCCCGCCGGATCCTCTTTCACATCGCGCGAGAAGATGCTCACCTCGCCGGAGTCTGCGGTAATGAGCGTCGACAGGATTCGGATGAGGGTGGTCTTGCCTGCGCCGTTGTGGCCGAGGAACGACACGATCGACCCGGCGGGCACGGTGAAACTCACGCCGTCGAGCACATGCTTGCGCATCCGGGCGCCGCGCTTTCCCTTGCGCCCGCCGTCCGGCGGAGCACCTGCCCCGCCTTCGGGCGCGGTGCCGGCTTTGCCCGCAATCGGGTAGCTCTTCGTGAGGTCGCGGACGACGATCGCCGCACCCCGTTCAGCTTGATCTGTCATCGTTTCTCCTTTTCTTTGGTGTCGCAGTGGGCCGCTGCCGGCAGTGGCCCCGTGGTCGGGTTGTCATGCGGCGTTTCGATATGGATGCCCGCATCGCGGGCGAAGGCGAGGACCGGTTCGAGGAGCCGGGGGTGGCCGACGAGATCCCGGCACCCCGGCGCGACCGGCTTCCCCGCGACCGACGCAACGGTGGCGGCAGCAATCGCCGCGGTCATTTTGTAGGAACCTGGGCCGGTCGCCCGGACTACGGTCGTCTCGGCCGCCGGCCCCGCATCGCCCGCGCCGGCGTAGACGCAGCCCCAGAACGCCCGGATGAGCCCGCGGTTCTCCGAAACTTGGAAGATCACGCGATCGCCGGGGCCGATGCCGGCTTCGGCCAACCGAGTCGCAGCCGCCACCGCCTCCGCATGGACCCGGCCGTACGGGACGAGGACGTCCCGCCGACTCTCGACGAAGGTGATCCCCTTCTTCGTCTCATCGGCCTTGTCCCGAAGCACGTCGCTGATGGTCCGGATCGTGTTCACTGGTACCTCTTTCGGTTGTCGGCGCCATGCCGGTGCCGGGCGGACCGGGCCCGCATGGCGCGACCCGGAGGATGTGTCTGAAGGGTTGAAGCAACTGGGTGGGGCGCGTCTCCGTACAGGCTCGGAAACGCTCGCGGGCTCGGGGCCCGCCGGTTCCGGGTGCCCGTCAAGTCACTGCGGACACCAGGGCGGCAACGAAGGCCGCGGCGGACGCTGCGGCCGCGAAACCGTCACGCACTCGCCAGGGGTGATCGGTGCGGAAGGTACGCCGCGGATGGCGGCCGAAGTTGCGCATCGCCAGGGTCAGGGACAGCTTTTCGGCGCCGCGCACGGCGCTGACGAACAAGGGGAAGGCGATGCGCGCGGGCGTCGTCGCGCGAATGAAACCGGAGCGGGAAAACTGCCCTGGTTGCATCGAGCGCAATCTAATCGCCCATGTCAGCTGGGGGATTTCGCTGCGCAGGAACGCCGCGATGCTCACCCCGGAAATCGCTATGGTGCACCATGTGTAGGGCACCCGGAGGCGTTGCACCATGGCGTCGAAGAGCTCCTCGACGCGCATGCACGCGGAGACCAGGACCGTCCCCGCGAACACGGCCGTCAGCAGCAGTCCGTGATGGATGCCGTGGCGGACGGCCTCCGCCGTATCCCCACCTCCGTAGAACTCGGAGCGCCACCCGAGCAGGCCGAAGAACACCCCGATCAACAGGACGAGGAGGACCTTCCCCGCCGTCGCCCGAACGTCGCGTTCCGCGATCGCAGCGAGTGCGAGGAACGCGACCCCCGTCAGAGCGAGAACGGCGTCTCCGCCGGAGAGCAGCCCGGCGACGAGGACGAGCATCACCGCCCCGACAATCGTGATGGCGTTCAACCCTGCGCGCCTTCGAGAGGCGGATTCACTGGTCCAGGGGCTTTCATTCCCGGACGTCCCTGCGCCGGCCGCGGGCAGTGCGCGATCCCGCCGGGACGACTCCGGGGAAGCCGGCACGTCGGCTGCGGGACCGGACCAGGCGACCTTCCCTTCGGCGACGATGCTCGCCCGATCCGCCCACGTTCGCGCAGCACGGCGGTCGTGGCACGTGAACACAACGGTTCCGCCGGCCCCTGCGTATTCCGCTAGGGCATCCAGTACGATGCGCGAGCTCGGCGAATCCAGATGCGCCAACGGCTCGTCGAGAAGCAGCAAACGGCGATTGGCCGCCACCGCCAGGAAGATGCCCAACCGTCTTTTCTGTCCGCCCGACAGGACGAACGGCGAGACGGGGTCAAGTGCCCGGGGGCACAAGGCTTCCCGCAGTTTCCACAGCTCATCGGCGCCGAGTGGTCCGTGCGGGTCCGTGCCGGCCAGCGCGGAGTCGATTTCCGCGGCGACGGTCGCGCGGGTGAACTGGTGCTCGGGGTTCTGGAACGCCAACGACGCGAAGGCGTCGGGGACGCGCCGGGCGGACGCGCCGTCAATCCGGAGGTCCGCTCCCGCCTTCATCTGGCCCGACAGCACCGCCAGCAAGGTGGACTTACCGACTCCGTTGGCACCGACTAGGGCATGAATCTCGCCCCGTTCCAGTGTCAGATCGGCCCCGTTCAGGATCCGCTCCCTGCCCCGGGCCACATGGGCTCCGGTCAAGGCCAGCAGTGGAACGGCGTCCGCCTCCGATTCCGGATCGGCGCCATCCCCGGCTCCCCGGGGCCTTCGCCGCCGGTCCGGACTGAGACGGTCCGGTGCCCCCGTGCCCGGCGTACTGGCGTCCGGCGCTCCGGCGGTCGCGGCCGACGTCGCAATGCCCTTCACCGCGATACCCTCCGGCGCTCCGTGCGCGGCGACGCTCCCGTCCGCATCGAGGATTGTCACCGTGTCGACCCACCCGTCGAACGGACGGAGGTCGTGCTCGATGAGCAGGATGACGCGCCCCGGGGCCCGCAAATCACGGATGGCGGCGAACAGCGCCCGCCGACCGTCCTCGTCGACGTGGGCGGCGGGCTCGTCGAAGATCATGACCTCCGGCGCCCTGGCCACCGCACCAGCGATGGCCATCCGCTGGCGTTGCCCGCCCGACAAAGCCCACGGATCCTTCTCCGCGAGCTCTGACAGCCCGAGCTCCGATAGAGCCTCGGCTGATCGCTTGGCGACGATACCGGCTTCCACGAGGGAAAACTCGAGGGCCATGGCCACGTCATCGACGACTCGGAGCGTGAGCACCTGCGTCGCCGGGTCTTGCCCGACGAAGGTGACCCGGTCCCCGTCCACGGGTCGTTCGGTGCCGTCGGCATCGACGATGTGCACGAATCCGGCATGGTCGATGGGGATGTGCGAGGGAATCAGTCCAGCGATGAGGTGGGCCAGGCTTGTCTTTCCGCATCCCACGGGTCCCGTGATGGCGTTGATCGTGCCGAAATCGAAGGAGAGATCCACCATGTCGGGTGCCCATCGCCCATCGGCGTGCCGCACGCCCGCGCCCCTAACCCGTAACCGGGCCGGGGCCGTCCCGCGTGTCGCACCGGCGCACGCGGGTGCTCCGCCGGTCACCGGGTGACCCCGCGGCTGCGAAGCCCCTTTGCGACGGCAAAGCCCAGGACCAAAAACACCAAGCTCGAGGCCAAGGCTACGGCGAAGCTGATCAGGGTCATGGGCGTGGTCGGCGAGTCGACGCCAACTGCGCGCGGGGCCATCGTTCCCATCAGCGCGGAGAACAACATCGCCGACGCCACGAACTGGGTACGCGTCCACCGCCGGTACAGGGTGACCATGAATGGAAGCTCGATGAGCAATCCTTCCATGATCAGCGCCCCGATCGCGGCGACGCCGAACGGGGTGGTCGCCGCGGACACGACGCCCATGGCAAGGCACGCAATGAGGCTCGCGCCAGGCTTGCGGACGACGATGAGGGGAACGACGCACTGCAGGAACCACAACCCGAGCGTCGCCGCGACGAGATAAACGTGGGCGATGCCGGCGAACACCTGCAGGTAGGTCAGGGGCACGACGACGAGAGACCCCGCGACGCCGATCGCGGCGGCGACGAGCATATCGCGGGTGGATGGTCGGCCACCCGCTGCGACCGGTGCGACGTGTACCAACCGCCCGTCGTCCGTCTGCGACGCCACCGCGTCGCCGTCGCCCGTCCCGTCCGGGCCCGCGTCCCCGACTCCCCCTCCGGAGAGGGGTTCTCTGGTCGATCCACGTTTTCTGTTCATCGTCGCCGCCTCGCTTCCGTTGCCGATTCCCGATCGGAACATAACTTGAAACAGTATTAGGTTAGGCAATCCTTATCAACTTATGCCAGACTCGAATTATTGACTTTGCCCCCGCTTCCCCCCATTACGTTGTTAGCAGTTCCACCTCAGGGCACCGAAGATTCATAGCCTGTCCACCCGATTGGGCTGGTTATGTTTATTTCCGGTCCCTCCGTCTGAAAGGACAGTGGAACTAGTCGCTGGCTTCGGTATGGCT
>NZ_KV803996.1:0-28293 GCF_001811255.1 Corynebacterium sp. HMSC068H04 | reverse complement strand
GGAACTAGTCGCTGGCTTCGGTATGGCTTGTTCCCGCCCCTGTCTGAAAATGATCCGGGGGTGATGCCGCCGAAGACAGTGACATCCTCAAACTGCTAATAGGAACCCGACCCAGCCCAGGTGGTATGAGGTCTCACAGTAATGTGGATGCCAGCGCAAGCATGTCCGACAACCCCAGCGATGAAGCTTAAATAGTCCAACTTCTCATTCATCGCTAGGAGGCATACACCCATGGCCTATGACTTCGTCATTGGCGTAGACGTCGGCAAATACTTCCACCACGCCTGCGTCCTCGATCCCCAAGGCAGGCAAGTCCTGTCCAAACGCATCAATCAGCATGAAGGCTCGCTACGCAAGCTCTTCGGCCAATTCCTCGCCGACAACGCCTCGGTCCTTGTTATTCCCAACAACATCGGCCGGTTGACCGTCGCAGTCGCCCAAGACATGGGGGCAGATGTTCGCCATCTACCAGGGCTTGCGATGCGGCAGCTCTCTCGCATCCACGTCGGCAACTCCAAGACCGATGTACGCGACGCCTACGTCATCGCCCATGCCGGTCTTAACCTTCCAGATTCCCTGCGCAGTGTCGACCGCGTTGAGGAAGTCTTTATCCAGCTGATTTAGGCCGTGACAGCGGCATCCTCCGAGATGGGCTCGATGCCCAGGCGGTTGAGCATGTAGAGCACGCGGGCGCCGAGGTCATCGGCCAGCTCGCGGGTCTCCTCCACGGTTTCTGCCGTGGCGATGTCCCAAATCTTGATGTCCTTGCCGGCCTCGTCGCGCGGGATCTCGCGGCCCAAGTACACGATGTAATCCGGGATGGTCACCAGACGCAGGTCCTCGAGGTAGCGGTCCGGGTGCTCCGCCATGCCGCGCTCTTGAAGCACGTGGGCCATGTGGGAGTCGGGGTCGTTTTCAGGGTGGGCTACGGCGGCATCGACGAGCAGGGCCTCGCCGGCGTACTTCTTCGTCAGCGCTACGGCAGCCTGCGCCAGCGCGTGGTCAGCTCCTGCGGCGAAACGCACGTGGATGCGGTGCGTACCGAAGTGCTCGCGCACCTCGCGCTCCACCATCACGGGGATGAACTCTTCTAAGGTTGCGCCGGCCTCGTGGCGCTCAATGGTGGCGTCGAGGAAGGAATCAATCTCCTGCGCGGTGTATTCGTGGCCATAATCTGCGTGCAGGTCTTGGCGCAACGTATCGAAACGGCGGGCATTCGGGGAAGTCATCTCTAAACTCACTTTCTGTTCGCCTATTGTTAACCTGCTGTTAACTTTAACCAATCGTTGAGCGCCCGACAAGTTTTATGTGCGGCATCCCGGCCCCGTGCGCTGGCGAAACCTCCCAAAGAAAGGCCAAAGGCCTGCCGGGTGTTCCGGCAGGCCTTCCTGGATTGTTCCTTCTTCTTATCGGGAATGCGCGTTGCGCGACTGCGCAGCTTGAGGTGTTCCTCGAGCCGCTCCGGGGACATCTTCCACATGCTGCGGTCTGCGCGCTTCTTTTTGCGCTGGGCCATGCCGTCACCTCCTTCCATCGAGGTGTCTCAGCATAGCGCGCCACGGGAACTAACCCGTACAGGCCGCACGCGGCTTAGTGGCCGCGCTCCTGCTCCAGGGCCTTGCCCTCATTCCAGAACGGGGCCAGCTTGTTATCGAACATGCTCAGCGCGGACGCGATGGCCATATGCATATCCAGGTACTGGTAGGTGCCCAGGCGGCCACCAAAAAGAACCTGGTTCTCGCGGGCCTCAGCGGCGGCGAGCCTGCGGTAGGCCTCCAGCTTGGAGCGGTCCTCCGGGGTGTTGATCGGGTAGTACGGCTCATCGCCCTTCTCGGCAAAGCGCGAGTACTCCTTCATAATCACCGTCTTGTCCTTGGGGTACTTATCGGCGCGCTCCGGGTGGAAGTGGCGGAACTCGTGGATGCGGGTGTAGTCCACGTCCGCATCGTTGTAGTTCATCACCGGGGTGCCCTGGAAGTCACCGGTCTCCAGCACCTCCAGGTCGAAGTCCAGCGTGCGCCAGCCCAGCTCACCCTCGGCGAAGTCGAAGTAGCGATCCAGTGGGCCGGTGTAGACCACCGGCGCGCTTGGCGACGCCCCCCGCACCTCCTCGCGCACGTCGAACCAGTCGGTGCCCAGACGGACGTCGATAAGCTCGTGCTCCGCCATCTTCTCCAGCCAGGCCGCGTAGCCGTCGACGGGCAGGCCCTCGTAGGTGTCGTTGAAGTAGCGGTTGTTGAAGGTGTAGCGCACCGGCAGGCGCGTGATGTTGCCGGCCGGCAGCTCCTTCGGGTCGGTCTGCCACTGCTTGGCCGTGTAATCACGGATGAAAGCCTCGTAGAGCGGGCGGCCAATGAGCGCGATGGCCTTCTCCTCCAGGTTCTGCGCCTCATCTACGGCGAACTCGCCGGCCTGCTCCTTGATGAGCTCGCGCGCCTCGTCCGGGGAGTAGTAGCGACCGAAGAACTGGTTAATCAGGCCCAAGCCCATGGGGAACTGGTAGGCCGTGCCGTCGTGCATGGCGAAGACGCGGTGCTGGTAGTCGGTGAAATCGGTGAACTGGTTGCAGTACTCCCACACGCGCTTGTTCGAGGTGTGAAAGAGGTGTGCGCCGTACTTGTGGACCTCGATGCCGGTCTCCGGCTCGGCCTCCGAGTAGGCGTTGCCGCCCAGGTGCCCGCGGCGCTCGACGATGAGCACCTTCTTGCCCAGCTGGGAGGCTGCGCGCTCGGCCACGGTCAGGCCGAAGAATCCAGATCCAACAACGATGAGGTCATATGCAGTCATGGCCACCAGCTTAAGGCAGCAACACGTGCAAACGGCGGGTGACACCCAAGCGAGGAAACTCGCGTGTCACACCTTCTGCCACTCCAACACCTGACGTAGCATCTGTCCCGTTAGTTAACTTTTTGCGCTTCTCTTAACCTTGTGGCGCCACCATCCTAGGGAGTAACAGTGCACCTCAAACGTCGTCTTGTTCCCGCGAAATCGACGTGGTCAACGCCGGTTATCGCCACGGTCACCTCGATCGCTGTGGTCGCTGCCGCAGCCGTGGGCGGCCAAACCCTCATCCAGACCCAGGAAGCGGGCAGCGGCCCCATCGAAGTGAGCTCGGCCTCCGAAACCTTCGGTTCTGGCGAAACGGTCGTGGTGGATGACCCGGCCATCGCAGCCCAGGGCGAGGGCGAAGGCCCGCGCGCCGTCAAGCAATTCCACCGCGATGAGACCTTCTCCTCCTTCGCCGTCACGTGGAAGGGCACGCGCGATGTCGCGGCCTTCGTCCGCGCGAAGCAGCCGGACGGGTCCTGGTCCGAGTGGTACGACATGGACTCGATGTCCTACAACAACGATGACCCCAATGCCACGAACGGCACCGAGCTCATCTTCGTGGGCGATACCAACGACGTGCAGGTCTCCATCAACAACGTGGACCTGGTGACCGGGTCGAACTTGGATGAGAAACTCACCGAGTCCCCCGTTGAGGACGCCGCGCTTGACGACGCCCCCTTCAACGTCGGCGACATCGCCCCCGTTGCCGAGACCGAAGAGCTTCCGGCCAACAGCGACGTCGAAGGCCTCGAGGCTGTCTTCATGGACGGCAACGCCCAGGAGGGCGAGGGCATTGAGCCAACCGCTGAGACCGATGGCATGCCGCGCGTGGTTTCGCGCGCCGGCTGGGGCGCGAATGAGAATATCCGCTGCAAGGGCGCCGACTACGACGACGGTGTGAAGGCCATCGCGCTGCACCACACCGCGGGTTCCAATAACTACACCCGCGCGCAAGCAGCCGCGCAGGTGCGCGCTGCTTACCAGTACCACGCCCAGAATTTAGGTTGGTGCGATATCGGATACAACGCGCTGGTGGATAAGTACGGCACCATCTACGAGGGCCGCTACGGCGGGCTCGCTAAAGCTGTGCAGGGTGCGCACATCGGCGGTTTTAACAAGAACACGTGGGGTATCTCCATGATCGGCAACTACGAGACTGCGCAGCCGACGGAAGCCCTCTTGGAATCTGTCACCGACCTCGCCGGCTGGAAGGGCGCGATTTCCGGCGTCGATCCGTCCTCCCGCGTTTCACTCCGCTCGGAGGGCTACGGCGGCTCGCGCTACCCGGCGGGCGCTTCAGCCCCCGTCTATGGCCTCTTCGGCCACAGCGATGTGCACTACACCGCGTGCCCGGGGCAATACACCATTGCCCAATGGCCGAAGATCCGCGCGGCGGCGCACAAGAAGTACCTGGCCATCAAGTCGGGCGCGTCTGGTTCGACGTCGACGGACTGGGACAGCGAGGATACGACCACACCAGACACCCCTGACTCCACGCCGAGCACGGCTGCGCCGTCTGCCCCCGCACCGGCCCAGGAGGCAACATCCTCGCTGGGCGATACTGAAATCCCGATGAGCACCGTAACAGCACTGGTAGGCCTGGCCGGCACGCTCTTCGCCATCATGTATGCCCGCTCGGACCAGCAGATTGACACGGACCAGACCGTCAACGGGCTGCCGGTGGAGCAGATCCCGGGCATCGTGACCAAGGTACTGTCCTTGAGCAAGAACGAGGGCTTGAAGGAAACGTGGACGGCGGTCCTTAACGCCTTCGGCCCAGCGCTGGGATTGGCTGTGGGCGGGCCGGATGAGTCGGCCGGCATCATCTACCAGCTCTTTCAGAACGGCATCGTCCTAGGCTCTGAGGACACTGGTACGCACGCACTCGTGGGACGCATCGCCAAGGAATGGGCGTCCGGCGACAACGCGGCGACGCTCGGCTTGCCGACGTCCAACGAAGTCCCCACCGGCCTCGGCAAGGAAGTCCGCGTGCAGTTCCAGGGCGGTTCCATTGTCTACAACCCGGAGACTGAGCAGATTCAGGTGTTCACGGACTAACCCCAAAGCACCCCAAGTCTAAGCGGGATCGCCGATGTAGCGGGAGCCACCTGATGGCTTCCGCTTCGGCATTTATTTGGGCTTGGGGTTTAGGTATCCGGGAGGGCTGAACCTAAAAAGTCCCCTGTGGTCTGCTGCTTCAATGCTGCCTGTGCCGCTTGGTATGCCGGCTGCGAAGTAATCGGCTCCGCCCAGGGTGGTACATACCCCACCCCGCCCCGCAACCTAAAGACATAGCCGGCACCAGTCGGCTTATCCGGGTCATCATCATTGATGCCATTGTGATAAGCACACAACATCGTCAGATTCGGCGGATCCGTCGCCCCACCCGCCTGCCACGGCACTAAATGATGCACCTGGCAATAATCCGCCGGCTTATTACACCCCTCACGCGCACACGTCGGATGCTCCGCACTCGCCATTAACCGCTGCTCAAACCCAGCCAAACGCCGCACACGATGCAACCACACCGGCCCTATAGTCGGATGCACCAAAGTCACATACCCAACCTCAGCAAACTTATAGGTCACAAACTCCCGGCCCGTCATCCGCCCACCGTTGGTAAGCACGAGCTCAATATCATCGCCCTCACCCCGCACAATCTGGTCCAACTCATCCAACGTAACCACCACATTGGTCGCCACCGCAGGCTTCGAACCCCCATGCGCCTGGTTAAAGAACACCTGACCTGCCGCATCCAACAAATCAGCCGGATTAATCGACTCCAAAGTCCCACGCATCTCACTAATGCGCAAGGCTGAATCAGTAATCGTCAACGAATGCGGCCCCACCTTCCGGTACGTCAAGCGCACCCCAGGTTCAGGCACCCGCTGCGGCCGCAACTGCTTCAAGCGTTCCTTCGCTACCTTTGGGATTTGGTGTGCTGGAGTCCCTGCCAACCTGACACGCAGATTCCACGCATCCAACTCCTTTTTCACCTTGGCGGTATACGCCTCAATCAAGTTCAACGACGCCACATCATGTCCTTGGGCAACCGCAGCCGCACGCGCTTGGCGCTGCTTGCCCGTAAAACGCGTCGACCCAAAATACACACGATGCAGCCCAGCTAACTCCACCGCATCAGCCAATGAAGCGCCACGCGCGCGTAAATCATCCACACTGCCTACCGCAAGCCCCACAAGATCCAACCCCGAACTGCGGTAGGAGAAATAAGTCTCCAAATCCCCCATGCGACAAAGACTAAAACACCACCACGCACCCCGCAACCGGAGATATCAGAACCAGCGCTCGAGGACCTTTGCCACACCTGCTTGATGGTGCGGCAGCGTCACTGCATCTGCAGCGGCCACGACATCCGGATGCGCATTCTCCATGGCAACACCGCACCCTGCCCACTCAAGCATCTCGATATCGTTGGGCATATCGCCAAAGGCGATGATGTCTTCGCGGGCGATACCGTGATGCTCAGCCAGCCACTTCACTCCGCGGCGCTTCGTCACGTTGGGGGCCGCAACCTCTAGAACGCCCTCGGACATCGAGTAGGTCACGTGAGCAAGCTCGGAATCAATGTGCGGCGCGATGAGTTCGTAGAGTTCCGGCGCCGAGAACGCGGTATTACGAATCAACAGCTTGACCGCCGGTCGAGACACCAACTCCCCCACGCTCACCAGCCCGAAGCCCTCAAAGAGCGCGTTCTCTGAATAGTGCGATTCCACCACGAAGAGTTCCTCAACCGGGTCCAAGACCGAGCCTCCCGCGCGCTCCGCCCCGAAGCCAACCCCGCCATGCGGTTCGAGCACCTTTGCAGCGACCTTCACGGTTTCAGCGAGGGCCTCAGGCGAAAGCTCGTGGGCGGAGAGAACGCGGTCCTCCGCCGAGTCATAAATCACCGCACCATTTGATGTCACGCAGACTGGGCGCACGGTCAGCTGCTCGAGCACGGGCATGATCCACCGGAAGGGGCGCCCAGTTGCCAGCGCAAACTCGCTGCCCGCGGCGACCGCACGGGCCACAGCTTCGCGGTTTCGCTTGGGCACCCGGTGGTTTCGGTCCAACAAAGTACCGTCGATATCGCTGATGATGAGGCGCGGAGCGTGGTCCGAGAATACTTCATTGGCCATAGCCCCGAGTCTACGTCAGGTTGAGACACACGACGGCACGGATAAGCGCCCAACGACGAAAGCGGCCGCCACGAGATTACTCGTCACGGCCGCGTCCTCGTGCGTCGTTCAGGTCTTAGGCAATCACGTCGTCATCGTCCACGTCTTCCCAGTTCAGGGAACGCTTGATGGCGCGCTTCCAATCGCGGTAGAGAGCCTCGACTTCTTCCTTTTCGCGTTGCGGCTTCCACACCTTGAAGTCACCCTGCTGGGAGCTCAGCACGCTGAGGTCATCCCAGAAGCCGGAGTCAAGGCCCGCGGCGAATGCAGCACCGGTGGCGGTGGTCTCCACGTTCTTCGGGCGGTGCACCTCCACGCCAAGCATGTCCGCTTGGAACTGCATGAGCAGCTCGTTCATCGTCATGCCGCCGTCGACGCGCAGCTCGGTGATCTCCACGCCGGAGTCCGCCACCATGGCATCGGCGACGTCGCGAGTCTGGTACGCCGTGGACTCGAGGACCGCGCGGGCCAGGTGTTTGCGGTTGGCAAAGCGGGTCAGGCCCACGATGACGCCGCGGGCATCCGGGCGCCAGTACGGGGCGAACAGACCAGAGAAGGCAGGAACGATGTAGACGCCACCGTTGTCCTTAACCTCACGGGCCATGTTCTCGATGGAGGCAGAGTTCGGGATGATCTGCAGGTTATCGCGCAGCCATTGCACCAAGGAACCGCCCATGGACACGGACCCTTCGAGCGCATAGACAGGGCGCTCGCCCTCGCGCTGGAAGCACACGGTGGTGAGCAGGCCGTTCTCGGAGAACTTCGGGGTAGTACCGGTGTTGAGCAGGAGGAACAGGCCGGTACCGTAGGTATTCTTGGCGGAACCCGGGCGGAAGCAGCCCTGGCCGAACATGGCGGCCTGCTGGTCACCTAAAATGGCGCGAATCGGCACGCCGGCCAGCGAGCCGCGCTCACGCACGGTTCGGAAGTCACCCAGGGACGGGCGGATCTCCGGGAGCATGGACGTCGGGATACCCATCTCCTTGCACAGTTCCTCATCCCACTCGAGCTTCTCGATGTCCATGAGCAAGGTGCGCGAGGCATTGGTGACGTCGGTGGCGTGCAGGGCCTCCTGGCCGTTGTCACCGTCGGCACCACCGGTGAGGTTCCACAGCAGCCAGGTATCGATGGTGCCGAAGAGCAGCTCGCCCTTTTCAGCGCGCTCGCGCGCACCCTCGACGTTATCGAGGATCCACTTGACCTTCGGACCGGCCGGGTACGAGTTGATGATGAGGCCGGTGCGGCGGCGCCACTTGTCCGCACCCTCGTCGCCGGCGAGCTCCTTACAAATCTCTGTGGTGCGGGTGTCCTGCCAGACAATGGCGTTGTACACCGGCTTGCCCGTGTTCTTGTCCCACACAACGGTGGTCTCACGCTGGTTAGTAATACCGAGGGCGGCGATGTCTTCGACGTTGATATCGCCGTTGGCCAAAGCCTCACCCACCGCGCGGCGGGTGTTGCTCCAGATTTCCTCCGGGTCATGCTCGACCCAGCCTTTCTCCGGGAAGATCTGCTCGTGCTCGAGCTGGCCAACGGACACCTGTTCGCCGTCGTGGTTGAAAATAATGCAGCGGGTAGACGTGGTTCCCTGATCAATTGCTGCTACGTAGCTCTTGGTAGACATTGTTTTCTCCTTGTCGGGGTTGGTTTAAAGAACCATGGACAACAGGCCAACGGCGACGGCCGCCAGCATCGGTGCAACTACCGGGACCCATGCATAGCCCCAGTTGGCGTCTCCCTTGTCCTTAATGGGAAGGACGAAGGCGTACATGATGCGGGGGCCAAGGTCACGGACCGGGTTAATCGCGTAGCCAGTGGCGGTGCCGAGGGACAGACCAATAGAGACGATGACGAAGGCAACACCGAAGTAGCTCAGCGGGCCCAGCTCTCCTCCGGTTGGGCCGAAGGCGATGAACATGAGCAGCACGCAGGTAGCGATGAACTCGGTAACCGCGTTCCACCCGTTATTCGGGTGCGCGGGCTTGGTAAAGAAGATGCCCCCGGTGTTCTTGTTGGCGCCGGTGACGTTGCCGGCTTCGTCGAGATTGTTGGCGTCGAAAAGCTGCTTAAAGGTAGCCCAGGCAAGGAATGCACCAAGCATGGCGCCGAGAATCTGCCCCAGCAGGTAGTAGGGAACGAGGCTCCACTCGAGGGAACCATTCACGGCCAGCATGATGGTGACCGCCGGGTTGAGGTGGCCACCGGTGGGGTCGGCAACACTAGCGCCGATGAACACCGCGAGGCCCCAGCCCATAGCGATGACGATCCAATCCGAACCGCGCGCGCCCGAGGTTCGAAGGTTAACAACGGCGCACACGCCGTTACCGAGCAGGAGCAGCAGCGCAGTGCCGATGAACTCCCACAGGAATGCATCCATTCCGGTCATTAGATGTCCTTTCTTATCTGCCTAGGCCAAGGGCCCAGCGAGGGATATCCACCGCTCGCTGGGCCCCGCGACTTTTAGGCTTCTTCCTTGGTGGCTCGTGCGCTGCCTGCGCGCTCGAGGATGTCGTTTGCCTCACGGTCGGTCAGTGCCGCCTCGGCGGCGAGCTCTGCCTCGGTGTGCTTGGTGAAGTGGGAGACTTCGCGCTCAATATCGGCCTGATCCCAGCCCAGCAGCGGGGCAACGAATTCAGCGATCGGCTGTGCGGCGGCGACGCCGCGGTCGGCGAACTCGATGGCCACGCGCAGACGACGGGTCACGATATCGTCGATGTGCAGAGCACCCTCGTGGGTTACGGCGTAGCGAACCTCAGCCCAGATGTAGCTTTCAGCGCCCGGAACCGGCTCGAGCAGCGTGGCGTCCTCAGCGGCTGGGGCCAGCACCTCACCGATCAGCGAGCCATAGCGGCCGAGCAGGTGCTCGATGCGGTCTTCGCTGAGGTTATAGCGGCGAGCCAGCGCCGGTACCTGGTTGGCCAGCGCGTGGTAACCATCCGCGCCCAGAATCGGGGTGCGCTCGGTAACGGACTCGGACACCTTGGAACCCAGCTCCTTCACGGCCAGGTCCACGGCGTCCTTACCAATGACGCGGTAGGTGGTGTACTTGCCGCCGGCGACGGAAACCATGCCCGGTGCCACGCGGGCCACGGCGTGGTTGCGGGAGAGGTTGGTGGTGGAGTCGGACTTGCCGGACAGCAGCGGGCGCAGGCCGGAGTACACGCCGACGATGTCATCGCGGGTGATCTTGTTGCGCACGCGCTGGTTGACCTGGTCCAGGATGTAGTCAATATCCGCCTTGGTCGGGGCCGGATCCGGCAGGGATAGGCCCTTTTCCCAATCGGTGTCGGTGGTACCGATGATCCAGTATTCGCCCCACGGGATGACGAAGAGCACGGACTTTTCGGTGACGAAGCACAGCGCGGCTTCCGCGTCGAGGGCATCCTTCGGAACCACGATGTGCACGCCCTTGGAGGCATGAACCGTGAACTTTCCTTCGACGCCAGCCATCTGCTGGAGCTTGTCGTTCCACACGCCGGTCGCGTTGATGAAAACCTTGCCTTTGACGGTGGCCTCGCGGCCGGTTTCCAGGTCGCGGACCTTCGCAGCGGTGACGCGTCCGCGGGCGTCCTTCTCAAAGCCAATGACCTCAGTGCCGGTACGCACGTTGGCCCCGTATTCGGCGGCGGTGCGCAGGACGGTCATGGTGTGGCGGGCGTCGTCGACAAGCGTGTCGTAGTAGCGCACGCCACCGACGACGGCGTCCTCCTTGAGGCCCGGGGTCACCTTCAGCACGCCCTTGCGGGTGAGGTGCTTCTGCATCGGAACGCTCTTGGCGCCACCCATAAGGTCATAGAGGGTAAAGCCGCCAAACATCATGACGCGCTCCCAGCCGCGGTGGGTCAGCGGGAAGATGAACTTCAGCGGCTTCACCAGGTGCGGTGCAAGAGTGGACATGTTGAGCTCGCGCTCCTTGAGGGACTCCGCCACCAGGCGGAAATCAAACATGGCCAGGTAGCGCAGGCCACCGTGGAACATCTTGGAGGAGCGCGACGAGGTGCCAGCGGCGAAGTCGCGGGCCTCGAGCACAGCCGTCTTCAGGCCACGAGTGGCCGCATCCACGGCGGCGCCGGCGCCTACGGAACCTCCGCCGATGATGACGACGTCATAGTCCTCGGTGGAGTAGTCATTCCAGGTCTTTTCAAAATACTCAGGGTTGAAGCTTGTAATACTCGTCGTGCTCATTGTTGACTGAGTCTCCTCTCTCGCTGCACGGCGTCAGAAAGTCCTGTCCAGTTGACGGAATGCGCAGCATATCGTGCTCATCCACCACGAGCGCCCTGCTCACCGATGCCTCGGCTACCTGCCCGAGAGGCGGATGAAGAAGAAGTTTTCTCCCAAAGCCAATGCTATATATCACCTGGATTTCTCTCCGGAGACGCTACTCACACGTAGGTTTCGTTGCCGTAAGCTGGCATTTTCAAGAAGCTTCATAGGTTAACAAAATAAACTAACACCCCCTTCCGGGGGTGTTAACGGGCGTCACGAACTCTCCACAAGTCCAGGGATATAAGGACCTATTCCTTCTCTCGTTGCAGGCGCGCCATCGCCTCCAACACCTCAGCCATGCCATAACGCTCCGAGGAATACGTCACCGCACGGGCAGCCTTAATCACCTCAATGGGGGCGGTCTCCAGCGCCACCATATGCACAGCGACGCCTTCCCCACCCTCCGCAAAGGTCTCATCCCCTGGCTCGTTGGCAAAGAACAAGAGATCCTTGGACTCGGCGCCGATCTTCTTCACCACGGCTGCCAACCCCTCCGCAGGCGAAGACGCGGTCACCACTGCGCCGCCAGGGGCATCGTTAAACTGCACCCCTTCGGCCCCGTCCGCGCAGGCAATGCGCCAGCAGGTTTGGGGGAGATCCCCAAAAGCCGCAGCGTCCAGCACCTCGCCCTGCGGCGAAATCACGATCACTTCCTCAACCTGCGGGTGCAGTTGTACAAGCGCCTCCTGGAGCCGCTTCGAAATCTCGCCGTTCTCCATGCTCAACGCACTCTGATCCGCCGCAATAACCCGCGGCGCTTCAGAATATTCAGCCTTCACCCGGTGAGGCAGGCGGGAAACGATGATGCGCGATTGCGTCGCCGCAGACAGCAAGCCCTGCTCCACCACGGATCCGGCGAAAATCTCCTTGCTGCTCGCCGTCATCGAGGCCTGGGCTTCCATCACGTCGGATTTCAGTTGCGCCATGACCTCCGTGACCTTGTCGCGGCCTTCCCCGACGCCGCGCATGGCTTCCTCAACCACCGAGTTGAGGTTCTCCTTGATCCACTCGAGGGTTTCCGGCGCAGTACGCGGGCGATTCTTCTCTGCGGCATCGGCTCCAGCTTCTGCAGTACCGGTTTCCTCGTTACTGCCCGGCTTCATCAGCGCCATCCGGTCGCGCATGAGCTCCACCGTGGCCTCGGAGACGCGGTCCTTAAGGCTTGTCAGATCATCGCGCAGCCGACGCACGCGGTAGCGCTCACTCTCCACCTCGGAGTCCTGGGCCTCTGCCTCCTCCAACGTCGGGGCGCCGCCGCCCTTGCGTGCCGGCACCCAGAACTCGCCGGCCGGCATCGGGCCAAACTCCGCTTCGTAGTCGGCCCACAGGCCCTCCAGGGCCTCCTGCATCCGGCGGCGTACCTCAGCGATGTCCGCGTCAAAGTCACCCGTCGTGTAATAAGGCTCCAAGGCCTTAATCAGCACAGGCGCCTTCGTGCGGCCCAGATGCTTCTTCTGCCCCTTCGTCCACAGGCGCTGGGAGCCAAAGATAACCTGCGGAATAATCGGCACCCCCGCGCCATGAGCAATCCGCGCCGCGCCATTGCGCATGCTGCGAATCTCGAAGCTGCGGGAAATCGTCCCTTCCGCGAACACCCCAACGAGCTCCCCGCTCTTGGCCAGCTCAATGCCCTTCACAATCGACGCCCCACCATCGATGCGGTCCACCGGCACATGACCCATCAGCCGAAAAAGTTGTCCTGCCACCGGCGTCTTAAAAATAGAGGCCTTAGCCAGGTAGCGCACCAAGCGGCGCTTGCGATACGCCAGGAAAGCCCCAAAGAGAAAATCCATGTAGCCGGTGTGATTGCACACGATGACGGCCCCGCCCTTATCCGGGATATTCTCCTCCCCGGACAGGCGCATCTTGAGCCCCTGAGCAATAGTCACCCCGCGCCCGATGTGCGTGATCTGCCGGTAAAGGAAGTTAGCCACAACGCTCATAGTGCTCCAAATGCTTAAGACCTCGCCGCCGGTGGAAGGCAGCAAGGAGGGGACAAAAGTAAGCGGCGCGCGAGCCGCCGTGCGCCGCGTTCTTCTAGGAGTTTACGGGGTACAGAACGTCCTTGCCCACGAATGGGCGCAGTGCCTCCGGAACCACGACGGAGCCGTCTGCCTGCTGGTGGTTCTCCAGAATGGCCACGAGCCAGCGGGTGGTAGCCAGGGTGCCGTTGAGCGTAGCGGCGTACTGGGTCTTGCCGTTCTCATCGCGGTAGCGCGTGGACAGGCGACGGGCCTGGAAGGTGGTGCAGTTCGAGGTCGAGGTGAGCTCGCGGTAGGTCTCCTGAGTCGGCACCCACGCCTCGTTATCGAACTTGCGCGCCGCGGAGGAGCCCAGATCCCCGCCCGCGATGTCGATGGTGCGGTAGGGAAGCTCCATCGCCGCGAGCATGTCCTTTTCCATGTTCAGCAGCTTCTGGTGCATCTCCTCGGCGTCTTCCGGCTTGCAGTAGACAAACATCTCCAGCTTGTCGAACTGGTGCACGCGCAGGATTCCGCGGGTGTCCTTGCCGTGAGAACCCGCCTCGCGGCGGAAGCAGGAGGACCAGCCCGCATACTGCAGCGGCCCCTTCGACAGGTCGATGATTTCTTCCTTGTGGTAGCCGGCCAGAGCCACCTCGGAGGTACCAACCAGGTAGAGATCATCCGCCGGCAGGTAGTAGATCTCATCCGAGTGCTGGCCCAGGAAGCCGGTGCCTTGCATGACGTCCGGGCGCACGAGCACCGGCGGGATCATGAGCTGGAAACCGGCCTCGCGGGCCTTCTGCGCAGCCAACATCAGCATCCCCAGCTGCAGGAAGGCTCCATCGCCGGTGAGGTAGTAGAAACGTGCGCCGCCGACTTTGGCGCCCCGCTTGACGTCGATAAGCCCCAGCGTTTCACCCAATTCCAGGTGATCCTTTGGCTCGAAGTCGAACTGCGGCTTCTCGCCGACCTCCTCGAGCACGATGAAGTCATCCTCACCACCCGCCGGGGCGCCCTCCACCACGTTGGAGAGCTGGTACTGCAGCTCCGTCACCTTGGCCTCGGCCGCGGCCGCTTCCTCGCCGGCCGCCTTGACCTTCTCCTTCAGCTCGTTAGAGCCCTCCAGTAGCGCGGGGCGCTCCTCCGGGGAGGCCTGGCCAATCTTCTTGCCAAAGGCCTTCTGCTCCGAGCGCAGCTGGTCTGCCTTCACAATTGCCGCGCGGCGCTGTTCATCGGCGGCGAGCAGCTGGTCCACCAAAGCGGGGTCCTCCCCACGGGTTACCTGGGAGGCGCGGACGACATCGGGATTTTCGCGAAGAAACTTGAGATCAATCACGCCGGATAGTCTAGCGCACGGCCACACCTTTGCGCTGGTAATAACCAGCGGATTATCATGGATAACATGGCACCTCACATCATTACCGACGGCCCCGTGCCCAAGCACGCTCAGCTGCGGGATATTCTTTCCGAGCTCTGCCGAACCACCCTCAAACCCGGTGACATTCTTCCGGGCGAGCGCATCCTCGAGGAAACATACGGCGTTTCCCGCATCACCGTGCGCCGCGCCATCGGTGACCTAGTAGCTGAAGGCCGCCTGCGCCGCGTGCGAGGAAAAGGCACCTTCGTGGCCCCCAACCCGCTGGTCTCCCGGCTTCATTTGGCCTCCTTTTCTGATGAGATGGGCTATCAGAAAGTACAGGCCTCCTCGCGCATCCTGCTGGGTGAACGCAGCGCCGCCCCCGGTGAAGTCTGCGCCTTTTTCGGTACGGAAGCCTCTGTTTCCCATACCCACCTGCGGCGCCTGCGCTTGGGCGATGGCGAGCCTTATTCCATCGACGATGGCTGGTATAACTCTGCCTTCGCGCCCACGCTGCTGGAAAATGACATCTACAACTCCGTCTACTCGATTTTGGATAACACCTTCAAGGTTCCCATCACCGAGGCCGAACAAACCGTCACCGCCGTGGCAGCTGAGGAGGACATCGCCGAGCTTCTCGACGTCTCACCGGGCACCCCGCTCCTGCACATCACCCGCCTCGCCCGCTCCGGAGACCGCCCTGTTGAATGGTGTTCCTCGGTCTACCGCACCGACCGCTACCGGCTCACAACACACGTCTCCCGCTCGCACATCTAGTGATTCTCCCGCCGCCTTAGCCTTGGGCGGGCTAGAAGCCTGGGCCGTTGAGGGGGTAGTATGAAGAGTTCTATGAGCACTTCATCTGCGTGGCGCTCCGCCTCCGCCATCCGCGTCGTCCTCGTTGCTGCCGTAGCCGCGGCCGTCTTCTTGGCGTTCTACGGTCTCTTCAGCGGCGGGCCAACTGGCACCGATTCGGCCGCACATGACTCCGCTTCCCCCAGCGCCGACGGTAGCCAGGCCGCTGATTCCTCCGAAGGCGAAGCCGCATCCTTCACCACCGCCTCCGCGGGCTCGTGCGTAACGTGGGATATCGCCCCGGACGGTACTGCCACCGGTTTTGAGCAGACCAGCTGCGATAAACCGCACCGCTTCGAGGTCTCCGCCCGAGAGGATCTCAGCGCCTACCCCACCAGCGAGTTCGGCCCCAACGCCAAGCGCCCAGACGTCACGCGGCAAAACGCCCTGCGCGACGAGCTGTGCGAGGCCCCCACGGTGAGCTACCTCAACGGCAAATGGGATCCCAACGGACGCTACGACATTGCTTCCATCCTTCCGCCGGCTGGTTCCTGGGATCAGGGTGACCGCACCCTCCTGTGCGGCCTGCAGACTACCGACGCCAACGGCGTACCGCAGGAGTCCACGGGCAAGGTCAGCGAGGTGGACCAGGCGGTCGTCGCCAAGCCCGGCGAATGCCGCAAGGTGGATGACAAACAGGTAGTCAGCACCGTGCCGTGCCAGGAACCGCACCAGATGGAGACCGTGTCCGTCATCAGCCTGGCAGAGAAGTTCCCCGATGCTTACCCCAGCGATGAAGAGATGGATAAATTCCTCTCCGAAACGTGTACCCAGAACGCCATGGATTACCTGGGCGGCGAGGAGAATCTCTACCAATCCACGCTGCAGCCTTTCTGGGGCGCGATGAGCCGCGAATCGTGGGAGGGAGGCTCCCGTTCGGTGAATTGCTCGCTGATCCACATCAAGGACGGCCACTTCTCCGAGATCACCGGCTCTGCCACGGGCGGCCGTGATGCCCTGAGCATCAATGGCGCCCCGCCCACGGAGCAGCCGAAGCGCAACCCATTGCGCGACCCGAATGCCCAGCCAGCCGAGCAGAACTCCCAGCAGGGCAGCGAGAATGCCCAGCCGGCCGGGCAGAACGCCGATCCCGCCGCGCCTGAAGCCGTGGCACCGGCCCAATAAACCCCCGTCCGCTCAACAGGGAGTAAGCACATGTACGAGGTCAGCGAGGAACGCTTCGAGGAATTAGTCGGCGAGGCCCTGGACAAGATCCCGGATCGCTTCGTCGATCAGATGCGCAACCTGGTCATCCTCGTCGAAGAAGAGCACCCGGATAGCCCCAACCTGCTTGGGCTTTACGAGGGCGTGATGCTCACCCACCGCACGGCCTCACACACCGGCCACCTGCCAGACACCATCTCGATCTACCGGCAGCCTTTGCAGGCGATAAGCAACTCGGAAGAAGAGCTCGCCCACGAAGTCATGGTGACTGTCTTCCACGAGGTCGGGCACTACTTTGGTTTCGAGGAGGACCGTCTCCACGAGCTCGGCTGGGGGTAGGTACCTACCGTGGCCGCAATGAACTAAACTTCGGTATCCGCCCAGCGCCTCAGCACCCACTGGCCAAAGGGCTGGCCCTGCGGCTCCATGAGGGTGAAGCGGCAGTTGGGCATGTACCCGGTGTAGGCAAAATCGGGGTCCACGCCGCAGGCGTGCGTCGTCACCACACGAATGGCGGCGCCGTGGCTGACGACGACAATGTCTTCATCATCCTCCAGCTCAGCAGCGAGATCCTCCAGCACAGGCTGGTAGCGCCCCAACACGTCCACGTAGCTTTCACCGCCCGGCATTCGGGCCTCCGGGTCGCCGTCAACCCAGCCGCGCAGCGCCACCATGTACTCGCGGTGGGTATCCTCGCTGCCGCTCATCTCGTGTTCGCCGGCGAAGACCTCGTGCAGGCCCACGAGCACCTCCACCGGAACGCTGCGCTCATCGGCTGCCTCGCCGTATGTGCGGGCGGCCAGCATCGCCGTCTGCTGGGCGCGCAGGGCAATAGAACACACAAAGCGCACGCGGCGGCCGGCGCACAGCTCCGCCAACTCGCGGCCGACATCTTCCGCCTGGCCGCGGCCGCGCTCGGTGAGCTCGGCACCCGGCGGGCGGGTATCCATGATGCGGTCAATATTGGAATAGGTCTGGCCGTGGCGCAGGAGGATGATTCTTCCGGTCATGCTTCACCACACTATTGGCCGGTGCGCGCCTGCGCTACCCAGTCATCGGCCTCTTTCAGCCGCGCCAAATCCCGTGGGCCCTCCCCGAGTTTTACTGCGGAAGGCCAGGAGCCGACAAAAACGACGTTCTCCGCACGCAACCACAGCGCCCGCAAAGCCTCCGCCACCGGTTGGTCCTCGATGTGCCCGATGAGGTCGGCGTGGAAGCGGTAGTTACCGAAGACGGTGCGCAGCGGTCGGGATTCGATGCGGGAAAGATCCACCCCGCGGTGCGCGAATTCTTGGAGGGCGCCGACGAGGGAGCCGGGCTCGTTGGGCAGGGTGAAGATGACCGACGTCCTGTCGTTGCCGGTCCGCTCGGTCGGTTTTCCGGCTGGCCCCACCAGGACGAAGCGGGTCGTGGCCCCGGCAACGTCCGCGACATTCTCCGCAATCGAGTCCAGCCCGAAGACCTCCGCTGCCCGGGCAGGGGCAGCCGCAGTGTCCACCTCCCCGCGCGCCACGGCCTGCGCTGCCGCGCCATTCGACGCCGCCGGGACATACTCCACGTCCGGCAGGTTCTGCTCCAACCAACCGCGTACCTGCTGGTAGGCCACAGGATGCGTGGAGAAGGTTGTGTGGCTGGAACTGCCGGGGCGCACCAGAATGGAGAAGGACACCGGCAGGTCTACCTCGCGGTAGATCTGGACCCGGGAGCCGTCGGCAAGCGCGTCAAAAGTAGCCGTGACGGGTCCGTCCACGGAGTTCTCAATGGCCACGCAGGCATAGTCCGCCGCACCGGAGCGCACCGCCGCCAGCGCCTCGGCCGGCGAGCTCACCGGAAGGCCCTCGGGGGAGTCAAAGTCAGCGGCAAAATGCTGCATCGCCGCTTCTGTGAAGGTTCCGGCGGGCCCGAGGAATGCGATGGTGGTGCTCATGGCAGCAACTTTATCCCACTCAACTACTAGACTGAGCCGCCATGGAGAGAACCGAGTTCACACTGGACAAGCTGCGCGAGGATCTAGCGGGCCTGAGCCCTGCTGAGCACGGCTTCACGTATCTCGATCTCGAGCGCCGGCCACAGGCACACGGGCGCTTGAGCGGGTGGATTCTCTCGGTCAAGGATCTCAACGACGTCGCCGGCATGCCCACCACGCTCGGCCATGCCGAGCGTGCCTACGTGGCGGAGGAGACTGATCCTTTTGTGCAGGAGCTTATCGACGCCGGCGCGCGAGTCGTCGGCAAGTCCGCCGCACCCGAGCTGGGCCTGCGTGTGGACACCGAACCTGTCGGCCTGCCCCACCCGGATAATCCTCTCTATCCCGGCCATACGCCGGGCGGTTCCTCCGGCGGAGCGGCGGTCCAGGTGGCGCGTGGATTGCTGCGCGCCGCGCATGCTTCCGACGGTGGCGGTTCCATCCGCGTTCCGGCCGCTGCCTGCGGCGTCGTCGGGTTTAAGCCCGGCGGCGAGGACCTCTCGGTGCAGGGGTTCATCACGCGCAGCATCGCCGATACCGCCGCGCTGCATGGCCTTCGTCCGCGTGCCCAGCGCGCCCGCATTGGCGTGCTAACGGATCCCCTTTTCGCTCAAGCCGAGGTGGCCCCGCACATGCTGCGCGCGGTCGCGGAGGCCACCGCCACCTTTGAAGGCGCGGGTTTCGAAACCGTGGCCATTTCCCCCTATCCCCAGGCCGCGGCTACCTTTGAGGCCTTCCAGCACATCTTTAGCCGCCGGCTGGCTAGGCTTGACTTCGCGGAGGGTTACGCGGAGTGGATTCGCGCGAAGGGCCGCCGCGTCACGGATTCCGAATTCGCCGCGGCCCGCGCCCATGCCGCTCAGCTGCCGGAGATGCTGGCCCAGGAATGGGACGTGGATGCCATTTTGAGTCCCATGCTGGCTTTCGATCCGCCGCGGCGCGGGCATTTCCTGGCGCTGGATCACCAGGCCAACTTTGATGAGCAAACGCGGTGGTCACCGTGGGGCTCGCTGTTCAACGTGGCGCAGCTGCCTGCCATCTGCGTGCCTTGGCCGGTGCGCGATCATCCGCCGGTGGGCGTGCACTTGGGCTCGCTCACGCTTGATGATGCCTCCCTTCTCGGCCTCGCCCAGGTGCTTCACCCATGAGCGCGCGCTCACGCCTGCGGGCGGAAATACTCATCGTCCTCACCATCACCTTTGGTATTTCGGGTGTGCGCGCCGCGTTGCGTCTGACCGATTCTCTGCTCAACCCGGCGCCGCTCAATGAGCAATCGGTCACCATCAACGCTTCGCAGTCAGCGACTACGTTGCTCGACCTCGCCTTCCAGCTGTGCAGTGCCGCGGTGCTCTTCGCGTGGGGAGCGCTTGCTCTGTACTTGATTTCTTCTCCACCCCGCCCGCAGTGGCGGGATGGCCTGCATGGCGCGGCGTTGGCGGCGGTAATCGGTCTGCCGGGTCTGGCGCTGTATTACATAGCGCTGCACTTCGGCTGGACCAAGGAGGTCGTCCCGGGAGCTTTCGATACGTGGATTGAGATTCCCGTGCTGCTCATCAAGTCCTTTGCTAATGCCTGGGCGGAGGAGCTCGTGGTGGTGTATTGGCTCATGACCAGGCTTAAGCAGTCTGGGTGGGCCCTGCCCGCAACGCTGGCGGCTTCCTCCATCCTGCGCGGCTCTTATCACCTTTACCAGGGTGTTTCCGCGGGCTTCGGCAATATCATCATGGGCGTGGTCTATGGCTGGTACTTCCACCGCACGGGCAAGGTGTGGCCGTTGGTCATCGCGCACTTTCTGATCGACGCCATCGCTTTCGTTGGCTACGCCCTCCTCTTCGGCGCTTAAATAAGAGCTATCAGCAAGCCACAGCGAAAAGACAGCTACCGTCCCCCTGTGTGATAGGTGGGGCAGAAGTTGTTTCGCGGTACAGTGTTCCCCATGACCTACCAAGGACGCGATCCAGAGCGCGAAGCCCGCCGTGCCGGCGAGCCCCACGGCACGCCTCGCCGCGCGGGCTCCGCTAGCTCTGCAGGCCCTTCCCGCCCCCGGAACATGGCCAGCCCGCGCGGCTCACACGCAGCCGGTGATGACGCTGGCGAGTTCGTCCTTGGTGCCGACGGGCAGCCCTTGCGTGATCGCTACGGCCGACCGGTGCGCCGCCGTCCATCCGCGCAGCAAGCTAATCCTGCGCATTCATCCTCCCGCGCTCAGCGCCCCAGCGCGCGGCGTTCCCGGCCGGAGGAGACCCGCTTCGACGTCGACGCCTACATGGCCCAGCGCTCCCCTGCGCGCCCAGCGCCCCGCCGGAGCGTACCTTCGCAACAGCCTGCTGTCCGCGCCAATCGGTACACCCCGGATGCCCCACCGCGTAGCTATGCTCCGCAAGCCCCCACCCGCAGGCGTGCCGAAGGTCGCCCGCACAGCCGCCGCAAGAAAGTAAACCCAGCCAAGCAGGCTTTCGGTTGCCTGGGCTGGATCGTCGTCATCGCCCTCGTCTTCATGGTGGCCTTCACCCTGTGGACGGATTCGCGTTTAACGCGCATCGATGCCCTGCCCACCGAGCAGGTGGCACAAACCTCTGGTACAAACTGGCTGCTCGTAGGTTCGGACTCGCGCCAGGGGCTCACTGAAGAACAACAGGCGGAGCTAGGCACCGGTGGCGATGTGGGCGTCGGCCGCACCGATACCATCATGCTGCTGCACATTCCCGCATCCGGAAAGGCCCAGTTGGTCTCCATTCCACGCGATAGCTATGTCGACGTTCCCGGCTTTGGCATGGACAAGGTCAACGCAGCCTTTACCTACGGCGGCCCACAGCTGCTGACCCAAACCGTGGAGCAAGCCACCGGCCTCCACATCGACCACTATGCGGAGATCGGCATGGGTGGCTTGGCCAACGTCGTGGATTCCGTCGGCGGCGTGGATATCTGCGTCAAGGAGCCCATCAACGATCCGCTTGCCGGCATCGACCTCCAAGCGGGCTGCCAGAAGCTCCGCGGGCCGGATGCGCTCGGCTACGTGCGCACCCGCGCCACCGCGATGGGTGACTTGGACCGCGTGGAGCGCCAGCGCGAGTTCTTCGCCGCGCTGCTGGATAAGGCAACGTCTTTCTCCACCATCGGCAACCCCTTCAAGGCAATTTCACTGGTTAACCACACCGCCGACTCCTTCATTGTCAACGAGAAGGACCACGTCTGGCACCTTGCACGCGTGGCGCTATCCATGGCCTCCGGCGTGGAAACAAAGACGGTCCCCATCGGCGGCTTCGAGGACACGGTCGTGGGCAACGTCGTCCTCTGGGATGACGCCGAGGCCCAAGCGCTCTGGGACTCCATGCGCTAAGGCTTCGGCCGGTCGTTTCGATCAAATAAGGCTCCAAAACCTTGTGGTTTTGGAGCCTTATTTGATCGTTTCGTACCCGCGCCTCGGGGGCGAAGGCACCGAGATACTAGCGCAGCGTCACCTGACGGGACTTGATGTTCTGCAGCTGCTTGCGCTCATCGGCGTCGAGGTTGGCGTCGTTGGAGATCTCCTCCTCCAGCGCCTTATTCACGCGAGACAACTCTGCCTCGTAGGAATCGTGCGCAACCTCCGGGTCGAGGTCGAAGACCGGAGCGATGAGGCCGTGGGTACGGAAGACACCGGCAAACTTGGTGTTCTCTCCCAGGTTGAGCTCACCGCGAGCGGCGATGCGCGCAAGGGCGTTAAGGAAAGCATTCTCGTCATCGCAGGGGCGGACCCAGCGGATGTGCGCCTTGCCGCCACCGGCGTTAGCCCAGAAGGCGGTGCCCACAAAGCCTTCAGCCTCCTGGCCCACCTGGTAGGACTCGATGACGGAATCGTTAGCGCGCTGCAGGGCCTGCGCCATCTGCGGAGGAACCTGCGCGCCTTCCGGCATCCACCACGCGAAGTCCTGGTAGACGTTGATTTCCAGCTCGGCGTCCTCCTCCAGCAGCTCCTTGAGCTCCGGCTGGGAGCCATCAGCAGCGGTGGACTCGAGAGTGGAACCCGGCGCGTTGTTCTTCACCCAGTTCAGGGCGAAAGCCAGGTCGCGGCCCGGATTGTGCGTGTGGGACTGCACCTGCAGGCCCACGAAGGCCTCACCGCCGGACTCCTCATCACGGATGAGTGCGGCGGTAGCCCCGGGCAGCACGGTGGCGACGTAAACGTCCTTGTCAAAGCCTTTCACAGACAGCTTCGCCGTTGCGGAAGGAACGAATTCCTGCAGGGCGACGAGGCTAGCCTCAGCGGCGAGTCCACCGAAGGGGCGGGGGTCCTTTTCTAGGGCAGCGCGCTCGGCGGCGCGGGCAGCGAGCTTAGCTTGGCGGCGGGACATACCCTCCGGCAGCTGTTCGTTCTTCTTTTTCTTCTTGGCCATACTGAACAACTTACCTGTTCATTACAGCTCAATGGCATGCAGGGCCACTTCCGGTTGGTTCGTGGCAAGAATATCCACCCCGTTGGCCCACGCCCACTTCATGTCCTCGGGTTTGTCGATGGTCCACATGTACGTGGGCAGACCATGCGCACCGATGGCAGCAGGCTGCAGCTTGCCGCGCAACAGTGACATGCCAAGGCCTGTTGGCTGCGATAACAGGATGTCCGGGCGGTTGAAATGGCGCTCCCAATCGCGGCGCAAATATATGCGGTCGATATGCGGGGCGAGCGCTGCCATTCGACGGATGGCCCGGTGGGAAAAGGAAATCATGTGGATCCGGGGGTCGTCGACAAGCCCTGCGTAGCGCAACCGCAGCACCATCTGTTCTTCGAGGATGTCGCCCTGCCCCGAGGGATGCTTGGTCTCGATGTAGAGGTGATGCTTCTTATCGCCGAGCATCTCGAGGAGCTCGTCGAGAAGCAGCATGCGCTGGCCACCACCGATCTTGAGGCGGCGCAGCTCCTCCCATGTCATGCGAGACACTCGGCCTGAGCCATTCGTGGTGCGGTCCAGGGTGGGATCATGGTGAACCACCACCTTGCCGTCGCTGCTCAGACGGATATCGCACTCGATGCCGTGAATGGGAAGCTCGAGCGCTTTTTCAAAGGCAAGAGGGGATAGCTCCGGATATTTCCCGGAGTATCCCCTGTGGGCGACAATCTTCACTAGCCGAAGATTTCTTCCTTGATGGTGTTGAGAGTGTTGAAGGAGTTCTCGAAGCGCTCCTTCTCGTGGTCATCGAGGGCCAGCTCGATAACACGGTTGACGCCGGAGCGGTCAACGATGGCCGGGGTGCCGATGAAGACATCCTCGTGGCCGTACTCACCCTGCAGGTAAGCGGAGACAGGAAGTGCGACAGCCTGGTTCTGAATGACCGCGCGGGTGATGCGGGCCAGGGCCATGCCGATGCCGTAGGAGGTGGAGCCCTTGGCGTCGATGATGTGGTAGGCGGCGTCGCGGGTGTCCTCGAAGATCTTCTCGATGCGCTCGTTGTAGCCCGGGTCCTTCTCAGAACGGTGGGACAGGGAGACACCAGCGATGTTGGCGGAGGAGACGACCGGCAGCTCGGAGTCACCGTGCTCGCCGATGATGTAGGCGTGGACGGAGGTCGGCGCCACGTCATCCATCTCAGAGAGCATGTAGCGGTAGCGGGCCGAGTCCAGGACGGTGCCGGAGCCGATGACGCGCTCGTGCGGGAAGCCGGAAGCCTTCCACACCGCGTAGGTCAGCAGGTCCACCGGGTTGGAGGCGACCAGGAAGATGCCGTCGAAGCCGTTCTTCATGACGTCACCCACGATGGAGTTCATGATCTTGACGTTCTTGTCCACGAGCTGCAGGCGGGTCTCGCCGGGCTTCTGAGCGGCGCCGGCGCAGATGACGACCATGGAGGCGTCCTTGCAGTCTTCGTAGGTGCCCTTGGTCACGCGGGTGCGGGACGGGGCCCAGACAACACCATGGTTGAGGTCCATGACGTTGCCCTCGAGCTTCTTTTCGTCGATGTCGATGATGGCCAGGTGGTCAACAGTTCCCTGGTTGACCAGAGCGTAGGCGTAAGCAACTCCAACGTCGCCCGCGCCGATGAGTACTACTTTGTTTCCAACATGATTTCCCATGCCTCCTATTGTGCCCCCAATGTCCGAATTTTGCTCGTTATGCGCCCGAATTCACAGACCCAGTAGTCCGATCTCACATTTTCATGTCTGATCGGACATCTATGGAGGCTGCGCTGCACGTCGCACCTAAAGCTGGTTCAATGGCCAGCATGCGTCAACTTGCGCGCCGCATCACACTCAGAACCGCCCGCACGGGCCTTCAGGCTGCAATCTTTTCCTTGGAGATCATCAGCGATCTCACGCCCGGCATGCGCATGACTGGCCGACGGCGCCTGCCACAAAACATGTGGCCCGGGCTCTTCGGCGCCGAAGTCGCAACGTGGGCAGCCGTCTCCCCGTCCCTTTTGCCCCGCCCGTGGTGGGTCACCGCCGCCAACGTGGCCATCGGCCAAGGCGCCGGGCACCTCGCCGCGACCACCGCGGCCTTCGCTGCCAAGCGCGCGCTGCACCACGCTGGCCACCGCCCCCAGGACCGCGTCGGCCCCACCACTCGGCGCTATTCCTACTACGCACTGGGGGTTGGCACGCTCATCGCAGGCATACGCTCCCTGCGTAATCAGACGGAGCAAGCCCGGCTCGTGGGAAAGCTCAATGACCGCGGCCCGCAGTCCGCGGCACTGGGCATGGCCGTGGGCACGGCAGGCTACGGCGCCTTGCTCGTTGTGGGGGAAGCAGCCCAGCTCACCGTCACCCAGCTGTCCCTCCAGGTCCAGCGCTGGCTGCCCAGGTGGATTGCCTGGCCGCTAGCCGGCGGCGCGGTCGGCTTCGCCACAGCCCTGGTCAGCGACCGGATGGTGTGGCGTCGCCTGCTCCGCAAGGCCTCCGTCCAAGGCCTGGCGCTCAACAAACTGGTATATCCGGGCTCCGCCATGCCGTGGGAGCCGGAGCGCTCTGGCAGCCCCTGGTCTCATGAGCCCTGGACGGCCGTCGGCTCACAGGGCAGAGCGTTTCTTGACCGCGGCCCGCGCGCCCAGGACATCAAGGAGGTCATGCACTTCGAGCGCGCCCACGAGCCAATTCGCATCTATATCGGACTCATTCGCGGCCGCGGCCCGCACGCCGCCGCACGCCACGCGGTGGCGGAGATGGACCGCACAGGCGCGTTTCACCGCGACACGATCGTGCTGCAAATGCCCTCCGGCTCAGGGTGGATCAATAACTATGCTGTCAGCGGCTACGAATTCCTCACGCGGGGCAATTGCGCGACCGTGGCCCTGCAATTCGACTACTTGCCTTCCATGTTTTCCTACCTGGTGGACAAGAACCTCTCCCGCACCTTTGCGCGCGAGCTCATCGCGGCCGTCCACGACCGCCTCGAGCTCCTCCCTGAGGACAACCGCCCCAAGTTGTATTTCAGCGGCGAGTCGCTGGGCTGCTATGCCATCGTGGAGAACTTTGAGACGCTCGAGGAACTCCTCGCCGCCTGCGATGGTGCGGTCTTCACCGGACCTCCGCGGATGACCAGCTTCATGCGGCGCCTGCACCGTGAACGCGGTTCCCTGGAACGCCTGCCGCTTATCGACGGCGGCCGGCACCTCCGCTTCGCCGCCGTTCCCGCCCACATGGAGCACGATGCCTTCGGCGAACCTTACGGCCCCTGGGAACGCCCGCGCGTGGCGGTGGGCCAGCACGCCTCCGACGCCATCGTGTGGTGGGACAGCAAGCTCATCTACGCCCGCCCCAACTGGATCCACGAGCCCACCCCGCAGACCCTGTACGCGGATACCTTTAAGAATCTGCGTTGGCACCCGTTCATCACCTTCTGGCAGGTGGCCCTGGACCAGATCAACTCCCTCAACGTGCCCGGCGGCCACGGGCACAATTACTTCGAGGAAACGTTTTGGTACTGGGACTCCGTCCTCGGATCCCAAACGCGCGCTCAACTCACCCCGGAGCTAGCCGAGCGCATGCGGGTCTTCGTGGAGCGCGACCAGCTCAACAAACCTTCCGACTTCCGCACGCACGTGCGCAAACAGCTCTAGCCGCACTTCACACCGGTGCTGTGGTGCGGGCAGTAGCCATTGGGCACCTTGTGCAAGTACTGCTGGTGCTCGTCCTCAGCCAGGTAGTACTGGCCTGAGTCCGTCTCACTGAGGAGGGTGAGTTCGGTGGTGGTGGCGCCGAAGCCGGCGTCGGCAAGCTTGCCCGCGTAGGAATCCACGAGCTGTTGAATCTCGGCGCGTTCCTCCTCAGTCTCTGGATAGAAGGCCGAGCGGTATTGCGTGCCCACGTCGTTGCCCTGGCGGAAGCCCTGGGTGGGGTCGTGAGCTTCCAAGGCCTTAACCACAAGGTCGCGCAGGCTCACGCGCTGTGGATCATAGGTAATCTGCACAGACTCCGCATGGTTGGTCAGCCCGCGGCAGACCTCGTAATAGGTGGGGTTTGGCGTGGTGCCGCCCGCATAGCCCACGGAGGTTGCCTCCACGCCTTCGGTCTCCCAAAACATCTTCTCGGCTCCCCAGAAACAACCGATGGCAATGATGAGGGATTTCTGCCCCTCTTTCCACGGGCCGGTAATCGGAGTGCCCAGGACCGCGTGGGGCTGCGGGTTCTCAAGAACAGGCTCCGCGCGCCCGGGAAGAGCGTCCTTAGCTGCCACCAGCGTGGGTTCTGGCTTGAAAAGAAACATGCTGGGTTCTCCTTACACTTAGCGTTGTCCTCCCTCTTATACTCCGCCGCGCTGCCCGCAATCCAGGTTTTTGTTCACGGCGACTCCCATAGAAAAATTATTGTGGCCAAATTCTCATCCGGGCCCTACCATGGGGCCTCGTACCCCAAAGAAAGGATGAAACAAATGGCTGTTTACGAACTTCCGGAACTCGACTACGCATACGATGCCCTGGAGCCGCACATCTCCGCTGAGATCATGGAGCTGCACCACTCCAAGCACCACGCTGGCTACGTTGCTGGCGCTAACGCTGCGCTCGAGGCTCTGGAGGAGCAGCGCAACGGCGAGGCTAATGCTGACGCCATCCGCGCTCTGTCCAAGAACCTGGCCTTCAACCTGGGTGGCCACACCAACCACTCCATCTTCTGGAAGAACCTCTCCCCGAACGGCGGCGGCGAGCCCACCGGCGAGCTGGCTGAGGCTATTAACCGTGACTTCGGTTCTTTCGAGAAGTTCAAGGCTCACTTCTCCGCCGTTGCCACCGGCCTGCAGGGCTCCGGCTGGGCAGTTCTGGGCTATGACCACGTTGCTGGTCGCCTGGTTATTGAGCAGCTCACCGATCAGCAGGGCAACATCTCCGTGAACTTCACCCCGCTGCTGATGCTGGATATGTGGGAGCACGCCTTCTACCTCCAGTACAAGAACGTGAAGGCTGATTACGTTAAGGCTGTCTGGAACGTCTTCAACTGGGATGACGTTGCTGAGCGTTACGCTGCTGCTACCAAGTAAGCACGACGGCCTCCTTTAAGGCCACGTAGCTTCAACCCGCGCTGGGACCTCTTCGTTGAGGCCCGGCGCGGTTTCGCGTTTTATGGACCACTCCCCTTCCGCCCTTCCCTATAGGGATTTAGAAATTAAACCCCCTTTCACAAAACTGCTATGGCATAATTCACACCACTCGCACATATGGATGCGACATCTCAACTGACTCTCTTCAGGTGGTTTTGTGAACTCACTTCTTCTGGGCCTGACCCCCGGAAAGTAGACACGTCGG
>NZ_KV803995.1:0-231 GCF_001811255.1 Corynebacterium sp. HMSC068H04 | reverse complement strand
GAGATGCCGGAACTCGGTGAGTCCGTCACCGAGGGCACCATCACCCAGTGGCTGAAGTCCGTCGGCGACACCGTCGAGGTCGACGAACCACTCCTCGAGGTCTCCACCGACAAGGTCGACACCGAAATCCCGTCCCCAGTCGCCGGCACCCTCGTTGAAATCCTCGCCGAGGAAGACGACACCGTCGACGTCGGCGCCGTCATCGCCCGCATCGGCGACGGCTCCGCCGCC
>NZ_KV803994.1:0-403 GCF_001811255.1 Corynebacterium sp. HMSC068H04 | reverse complement strand
GGTGTTTCCGCCGGGCTTTTAGGCCGGTGGGTCAAACTCGAGCGTGAACGCCGAGGAGCCTCAGATGGGATGAGTGAGGCTGATCTTCGTGCTGAGAATGCTCGTCTGCGCCGTGAGTTGGCTGAAGCAAAGATGGATAACGAGTTTTTGTCAAAAGCGACAGCCTTCTTCGCCGCGAAGCAACGCGAGCAGAAAAGTTCGAACTAATGCAGCAGGAGAAGGCAAACTACAGCATCAAACGCATGGCACGGCTATTAAAAGTGTCTCGGTCTGGATACTACAAATGGGCCCATGTGCAGCAGAAACGACTATCCGGAAAGGATGATCGGGCAGCATTTTACGATGATGTTGACCGAAAGATTCATCAGATTTGGAAAGACTCCGATGAGGTTTATGGTGCTCC
>NZ_KV803993.1:0-26872 GCF_001811255.1 Corynebacterium sp. HMSC068H04 | reverse complement strand
CTCGCCGCCGAACAAGCAGGACAACCACCAGAGGAACCACCCGACAGCAGCTAACACCCACAGCCACTAAACACAGAGAGGACAACGCCAACTACCGATCCCGCCAACCCAAAGATGGTTGACGGGCACATCGGTGATCCCTGCAAACCGCAGCATGGTGCGCGGGGAAATCGGGGATCCTGGTCGCGATTCGACGGGTTAAGGGTCAGAAAGTGTGTCTGGAATCGGGGATTTCTGGGGTCTGAACTGTAGGTTCTCGCAGAATATACGCTTTGGGAGCATATATCTGGCTTTGGGATGCTAAATCCACGGTGTGGCTGCCTACCTGTGGTAGCCGGCGGTGGTGTGGTGATTCAATGCTAGAAATCGACCACACTAGCACTGCGGCGGAGATACAAAATGCAATGAATCGAACAGCTGAGGCTTCGACCGATGGCGGTATAAACCAGGTGATTCTTGGCCAACAAGATTCCCCCCGATGTCACCAATGCAGCACTATTTGCCCAGCCCATCGCCTGCTGCGCTGCGCCGAGAACCTGAACGGAACTGGCTTAATGAAATGGCTCTAGTGTCGCGCACGTTGGGACGGCGGCGTAGTAGTTGCTGCCTGTCCGGCGTTTCCTAGCGCACCGTCGGCCGTACCGGCTATCTCAACGATTAGGACTTCACTAACATCGTCTATGCCCAGTCAGCCGGCCTGGAAGTGGCCAAATCTAGCCCCGGTGACACGCCGAGCCAGACACACATTTTGACCCTTAAGCCGATTCGACTGCCGTCAGACGCAGTAGGAGCAACGGGACGCTTAGCCCTTAAAGAGCGAGCCCCCCTTAAAGGCGAAACCCGCCAGCCGGATGAAGGCTGACGGGTTAGGCGGCGTTGTAGGTTAGTGGCCGGTGCCGATTTCCAGGTGCATGCCCGGAACCGAGTTGATGAGGTTGCGGGTGTATTCCTGCTGGGCGTTGTCGAAGATGTCGTCGGCGGTGCCCTGCTCGACGGCCTGGCCCTTCTTCATGACCACGACGTCGTCGGCAGTCTGGCGGACCACCGCGAGGTCGTGGGTAATGAAGAGGTAGGACAGGCTGAGCTCCGATTGCAGCTCCGCGAGCAGCTGGATGATCTGGTTCTGCACCAACACGTCCAGGGCGGAGACAGCCTCATCGAGGACGATGACCTCCGGGCGCAGCGCCAGCGCACGGGCAATAGCGATACGCTGGCGCTGGCCGCCGGAGAGCTCGTTGGGGTAGCGGCGCATGGCGGAACGGGGCATGGAGACCATGTCGAGAAGCTCGGCAACGCGGGCCTCACGCTCCTTGCGCGAGCCCACCTTGTGCAGGGCCATAGGTTCCTCGATGCACTTGTAAATCGAGTACATCGGGTCCAGCGAACCGTAGGGGTTCTGGAAAACCACCTGCATCTTGCGGCGGAGTTTAAACAGCTCCTTCTTCGACAGCGTCGAGGTATCGCGGCCTTCGAACTCGATGGTGCCGGAGGTCGGCTCCAAAAGGCCCAGCACCATGTTGGCCACCGTGGACTTGCCGGAGCCGGACTCGCCCACCAACGCCAGGGTGGTGCCGCGGCGGATATCGAAGGAGACATCGTCGACGGCCTTCAACAGCTTCTTTCCGCCGCGCTGGCCACGGATATCGAATTCCTTGGTGAGGTTGCGGACCGAGATGACCGGGGCCTGAGCCGCGGAAGATGAATCTGCAGCGGTGGAGCCGATGGCCTCGCCCGACTTGAGTTCCTTGGCTTCGACGCCGGCTTCCTTGGCCGCGCGGATGCGGGAGGAAGCGAGGGAGGGGCGGCGTCGACAAGCCGGCGCGTGTACGGGTGTTGCGGGGAGCGCAGGATCTCACGCGAGGGGCCCGATTCCACGATGCGGCCGCGGTGCATGACGACGAGGTGCTCCGCGCGCTCGGCGGCCAGGCCAAGGTCGTGGGTAATGAAAAGCACCGCGTTACCCAGCTCCTCGGTAAGGTGCTCCAGGTGATCCAAGATGGTCTTTTGCACCGTCACGTCGAGGGCGGAGGTGGGCTCGTCGGCAATCAGCAGCTTCGGGCGTGCAGCCAGACCGATCGCGATGAGCGCGCGCTGGCGCATACCGCCGGAGAACTCGTGGGGGTACTGCTTGGCGCGGCGTTCGGCGTCGGGAAGCCCGGCTTCCTCTAGAAGCTCCACGACGCGCTGGTGGCGCTCGGAGCCCTCCACCACGTGGTTGGCCTTGAGGGATTCCTCGACCTGGGTGCCGATGCGCCACACCGGGTTGAGGTTGGACATCGGATCCTGCGGGACCAGGCCAATCTTGTCACCGCGCAGCGACTCGAATTGCTTGTTGTCGTAGTGGGTGATGTCCTCGCCTTCGAAGAGGATCTGGCCGCCGGTGACCTTGCCGGTGCCCGGCAGCAGGCCCAGGATAGACATCGCCGTGGTGGACTTACCGGAGCCGGACTCGCCCACAATCGCCACGGACTGGCCCGGGTAGATGGACATGTTGACGCCACGCACCGCCTCAACCACACCGGTGGAGGTGGTGAAGGAGATGTGGACGTCCTTCATTTCAAGAAGTGGAGAGTTAGTCATTAGCGCTTCCTCGCCTTCGGATCGAGTGCATCGCGGACGACGTCACCCATCATGATGAAGCTCAACACGGTCAGGCCCAAAGCACCCGCCGGGTAGAACAGGACTGCCGGAGCAACGCGTAGTGAAGCCTGCGCGTCAGAGATATCGCCGCCCCAGGACACAAACGTCGACGGCAAGCCGATGCCCAGGAAGGACAAGGTGGCTTCGGCGACGATGTAGGTGCCCAGCGCCACGGTGGCATAGGAGATGATGGGCGCGGCCGCGTTCGGCAGGATGTGGCTGAACAGGATGCGCCAGCTCGACGCGCCGATGGAGCGGGCGGATTGGACGAACTCCTCGTTCTTGATGGAGACCACCGCCCCGCGAGTGATGCGGGCGATGGAGACCCAGCCGAAGAGTCCGAGCACCAAGACCACCGTGACGATGGTGCGGTGCTCCTTGAACATCTGCATGACCACGATGGCGGCGAGCACCAGCGGGATGGCGAAGAAGATGTCGGTGATGCGGGACAGGACGGAGTCAATCCAGCCGCCGAAGAAGCCGGCGATGGCGCCGATCAAGGAGCCCAGCACCACGACGAGGATGGTGGTCAGGACGCCGACGGCAACCGACGCGCGCGCACCGTAGATCACGCGGGCGTAAATGTCGCAGCCCTGGCGGTTGAAGCCGAAGGGGTGGCCCGGCTCGGCGGGGGCGAGGGACTTGGACAGCTCGCACAGGCGCGGGTCGGTGCTCGTGAAAAGACCCGGTGCGATGGCTAGGAGGATGGCCACGAGGATCATCACGGCCGCGATCCAGAACAGTGGGCGGCGGCGCAGGTAGCGCCAGGCCTCGCCCCACTGGGAGGACGGGGCGGACTCGTCCTTGACGGCGTCGACGGCGCCGAGGCCCGTTTCATCGGTTTCCGAGACGAAGTGCTCTTGGCCCGGGTAGGGGGTGTTTTTCTCGAAATTAGGCATAGCGGATCCTCGGATCAAGTACGGCGTACAGGAGGTCAACGAGCAGGTTGGCGATGATGTAGATGATCACCAGCACCGTGGTGAAGGAGACAATCGTGGTTGGCTCACCGCGCAGGATGGCCTGGTACATCGTGCCGCCGACGCCGTTGATACCGAAGATGCCTTCGGTCACGATGGCGCCGGTCATGAGCGCGCCGATATCAGCACCGATGAAGGTGGCCACGGGAATCAGCGAGTTGCGCAGCACGTGGCGGAGGGTCACCGCGCCGTTGGACAGGCCCTTCGCGCGAGCGGTGCGCACGTAGTCGGCGCGCAGGTTCTCAGCCACGGACTGGCGGGTCAGGCGAATGACGTAGGCCAGGGAGAGCGCGCCGAGCACCATGGCCGGCATGAGGAGGGACTTCACGGTGGCGTTCGCTCCGACGGTGACCGGCAGGACACCCCACTTGATGCCCACGAGGTACTGGAAGACGAAGCCGATGACGAAGGACGGCACTGCGATGACGAGCAGGGAGATGACCAACACGGTGGAATCGAAGAAGCCACCGCGGCGCATGCCGGCGAGGACGCCGAAGAGGATGCCGAAGACGGATTCAAAGATGATGGCCATGACGGTGAGCTTCACCGTGACCGGGAAGGCGTTGGCCATCACTTGGGTTACGGGGACGCCGGAGAAGGTCGTGCCGAAGTCCAGCATGAAGATGCCCTTGATGTAGAGCAGATACTGAATGATGAACGGCTTGTCTAGGTTGTATTCCGCCTCGATGCGGGCGCGGGCAGCCTCGGTAAGGCCGCGGTCACCGCCAAGGGCTTCGACGGGGTCGCCGGGCATCAAGAAGACGAGCGCATAGATGAGCAGGGTGGCTCCGAAGAACACCGGGATCATCTGGAGCACTCGGCGCCCGATATAGCGCAGCATAGTGTGGTCCTTTACTCGTTGTGGGCAGGTGCTTGTCGACGCCTTCTTAGCAGGCGCCTACGTAGCTCATAAGAATTTTAGTGTGTGATCCAAGTCTGCGAGAAATCTATAGCGCGTTTCGAATCACACTTATGAGTGAAAACGTGGGGCGACCCCCGCTCCACGGTGGCTGCGGGGGTCGTGGGAAGTAGCGGAAGTGGCGTTACTTCTTGGTGATGTTGTAGTACACCGGCTGGGACTTCCAGGAGAACACGACGTTGTCGACGTTCTCGGAGTAGCCGCCGGTGGCGTTGGAGTACCACAGCGGGATGGCCGGCAGATCCTTGAACAGGACTTCCTGGGCCTCGGTGTACTTCTTGTTGGCCTCTTCCTCGGAGGAGGAGGTCAGGGCTTCGTCGAGAAGCTTGTCAAACTCCGGGTTGCTGTAGTCGCCGTCGTTAGAAGAGCCGTCGGTCTTGTACAGCGGGGTAAGGAAGTTGGCCTGGCTCGGGTAGTCTGCCTGCCAGCCGGTGCGGAAGGCTGACTTGATGGTGCGGTTGGTCACCTCATCGCGCAGGGACTTGAAGTCCGGGTACGGGGCGCCGACTGCCTCGATGCCGAGGGTGTTCTTGATGGAGTTGGTGGTTGCATCCACCCAGCTCTTGTGGCCGCCGTCGGAGTTGTAGGCAATCTCCAGGGTCGGGTTATCCCATTTGTTGATCTTGTCAGCCTCGGCCCACAGCTTCTTGGCCTTCTCCGGGTCATACTTCAGGACCTCGTTGCCCTTGATGTCCTCGGAGTAGCCCGGCATAACCGGGGAGGTGAAGTCCTTGGCCGGGGTACGGGTGCCCTTGAAGATGGTGTCCGTGATCTCCTCGCGGTTGATGGCGTAGGAGATGGCTTGGCGACGCAGCACGCCTTCCTCGCCGGAGTAGTGCTCGAGGTTCTCGCCCAAGGTGAAGGACTGGAAGATGGCGGTCGGCTGGTTCACGGCACGGTCGCCGAGGTCGGCCTCGTAGACATCGAAAGCGGAGTCCGGGACGGCGTCGAGGACGTCCAGGTTGCCTGCCAGCAGGTCGGCGTAGGCCGCGTCCTGACCTGCGTAGAAGACGAACTTGATGCCGTCATTCTGCGGGGTCTGGCCGCCCTTGTACTCCTCATTCGGGACGACGGTGGCGTCCTGGTTGTGGTTCCACTCGGTCAGCTTGTACGGACCGTTACCAATCGGGTTCTGGCCGAAGGCGTCCATGTCCTCCAGGGCGGACTCGTGCAGCGGGTAGAACGCGGAGTAACCCAGCTGCGCCGGGAAGTCCTGCTCAGGGCTGTTCAGGGCGATGGTAAAGGTGTGGTCGTCGACGACCTTGAGGCCCTCCATCTCCTTGACGCCTTCCTTGAAGCCCTTGATGTTGGCAAAGAAGGAAGCGTTGAGCTGGTCATTGGCCACGGCGTAGTTCCAGGCGTCCACGAAGTTCTTCGCGGTGACCGGGGAGCCGTCGGAGAACTTGGACTCCTTGAGTTTGACGGTGAACTCAGTGTTGTCCTCATTTGGCTCTATGGATTCAGCCAGCTCGTTCTGGGCTTCGCCATCGCCGTCGTAGTAGACCAGGCCGGCGTAGATGGAATCGACAATGCGTCCGCCGCCGACCTCGTTGGTGTTGGCCGGGATGAGCGGGTTCTGCGGCTCGGAGCCGTTGACGGTGACGATGCCATCGCCGGAGCCGGAAGCAGAGTCTGAACCGGAGTTGTCGCCACCACAAGCCGCGAGGGTGAGCGGCAGGGTAGCGACAGAGAGAGCAGCGAGCGTCTTCTTGAGCGTCATGTGGGTCTTAGACCTCCGTGGTGCGAAAGATGTAGAAAACCTGTGGTGTTGGTTTGATATGAAGCTACCGCGTGGCGCGTCTCATATACAAGGAATTGAAAAATATGTCCTGTGATAAAAGCTATAGTGCGGTAGGTATTCTTTCTTAACCTGCGGTTTTGTCAACGAATTAAAAAGTCCCCATCCCCCTGAGAGGGGTGGGGCACGGAGGGCGGTGAATGTTACCTATCTCGCAGCCAGTGAACGATGGTCTGAGTAAAACCATGCGGGTTCTCAAGATAGGGCAGGTTCTTGGACTCGGGGATAGTGGTGGCGGTGAAACCCGCACGGCAGCGCCGCGCCGCCCGCCGCGCAACTGGCCGCCAGAGCATCTGATCTGCGTGGATAAACAGGGTGGGGCAAGAAACTGTGAGTTCGAGCCAACTGAGCGGAACGACGGCGGTGCGCAGTCGGTGATTCCAGATGATTCCGCGGCGGACGTTTCCGATGTGCGAGGAAGCCACGCGCAGGCGCAGCGCCTCCTCCCGCTCGGCGCCGCTGAAGGAGCCGAGGGCGTCGAGATCCATCTCCCGGAGGTACGTGGACTCTCTCAGCAGAAGGCTCGGGGCGCCAATCTTTCCCAGGCGGCACAATGCCGCGCGCAGGAGCACCCATCCGAAATCCCAGGGGCGTGCGGCGATGGCGCGGCGGAGATCAGCTGGGTGTGCCGCCGAAACAGATACCAGCCCGCGTACCCGCTCGGGCCGCTCGGTAGCCAGCGCCCACGCCACCGCACCACCGGTATCCGCGCCCACCAGGTAGGCGTCGTCGTGGCCTAATGCGCGGATGGCACCGCTGACATCACCAACCGCCACGCGGATATCCTGGCCGGGTTCGAGCGGTGGTTTATCGGACATACCAAAACCGCGCATGTCGAGGGCGGCGACGTGGAAGCCTGCGGCGGCAAGCGGGGCAATGACATTCCGGAAGTCGAACCACCCGCCGAAAGAACCATGGAGCAACAGCACCAGCGGGTCATCCGGGTTGCCGGCGGTGGCCGCGTGGAGGCGGATGCCGCGCGTGTGCAAGAACTCGTGCTCAAAGGGGCCGTCAAGCTCCACTACGGAGGGCGGTAGGGGATTCATAGGCGGGCCTTTCATGGGAAGGGTGCACAGACGAAATCCGCCCCGAACGCATGTGCTCGGAGCGGGAGAGTTAAAAGGACCTTAAAGGTTTAGGTGTAGAGGCCACGCTCGATGGACTTTTCAGCCTTACCCGGAACCAGCTTCTTGAGTTCCTTCGTGGACTCGATGGTCTTCTCCGGGGCCTTGACCTGCTTGACCTGCTTGAAACCGATAAAGGCCACGACGGCGGCGATGACCACCATGAGCAGGAAGACAATCAGGAAGGCTGCCCAGCGGTCGAGCCACTTGGACAGCAGCTCCGCCAGGAAGAAGAAAAAGAAGAAGGAGCTATACAGCGCCACGGTACCGGCAACGCCGAACATGCCCGCGCCGATGCCACCCTTCTTTGCGGAAGCGGCGAGCTCGGTCTTAGCCAACTCGACCTCGGAGCGAACCAGTTGGGACATCTGTTCGGTGGCGTTGGATACGAGCTGGCCGATGGATGCTTCGCCGCGGCGGGAGGTATCTGCATCGCTCAAGGGAATGCCGTCTACCTTCGGGGCGAACTTGTTGGACCCGTCAGTGAATAGTCCGTCGTTGCTCACGGTTAAAAACTCCTACTGTTTTGTCGCAATCTATATCGGCCATAGTAATGAACTTTCCAGAGTTCATGTGGTGCGGCCCGCAAAGTGGGTACGGCGTTATTGTAATGGGTATGCCGCATTCTGACCCGCTGACCCCGCTGATGGCCCTATCTGGGGTGGAGGATAAAGCCGGTTCTGCCGCCGCAGCGATTGCGCGCGTGCACCGCCGCCCCGCGGGCTTGCGCAAGTTTGACGTTATTTCTTCCGAGTCGCTGTTGCGCGGTGCGCGGGCGGCCGCGGCGATCGACGGCGCGCCGCTTGAGGCTGACGGTATCCCGCCCGCAGTCAGCGCTTATTCCCTTCTTGCTCCCGAAAAACAGGCGGCTACGGTGCGCACCTTCGCGCGGGCCCCGCTGCAGATCTTGGCCAGTATCGATGTGGCAGCGGGCGGTGTGGGTCATCCCGATCAGAACCCAGCGGTGGCACAGGCGCTGGCACAGCTCATCACGCGTGGAGCCGGCGTGGATTTCGACCGTTTATTGCCGGTGGTGCTGCACGCGGAGATTGCTGCGCGCTCGCTGTTCGGTGCGCGCAGCACCGCCGTGGCGCTCGTCGCCGCTCGCACTGCCGCTATCCATACGGGCTTCGATCCGCGGGGATTCGCCGTGCCTGAGACCTACCTCAACCGTCATCGCGCGGACTACCGCGCGGCACTGGACACCTACGACAAGGATCCGGCCGCACTTATCACGCTGCTTTTCGACGCCTGGGAGGCCGGCGCCCGCGAAGCCGACGGCATCGCGCAAGCGGCCTAATCGCGCAGCTGCTGCCGTGCAAATAAAATCCCGCCGACGACTAAGGCTGCGATGCCGGCCACGACCGCCGAGCCGATACCGAATTCGCGTGCGCTGGGTGCGGTGAAGAGCGGAACGGGGTGTTTAAACGTGCGAATTTTCCAGTCGTGGGTGATGGCGTGCTTCTTCAACAGGCGGTCTGGGTTCACGGCCACGGGGTGGCCAACCTGCTCCAGCATCGGGATGTCTGTGGCGGAATCGGAGTAGGCAAAGGATGCGTCGGGGTCGACGTTGAGCTCCTGAGCAATGCGCGCCAGTGCCTCAGCTTTTGCGGCACCTTTGCAATAAAACAGAATCTCCCCGGTGAACCGGCCGTCTTCCTCGGCGAGCTCGGTGGCCACGACGTGCTCGATGCCCAGCTCCTGCGCGATGGGCTCGACCAGTACGCTTGCCGACGCCGAGATGATCACCACCTCGTGGCCGGCGGCGCGGTGGGCGTCGATAAGCGCGCGTGCCTCCGCGTAAATGGCAGGGGTGACCACGGTGTGCATGGTCTCCACCGCGATGTCGTGGACCTCCTGGACGGACCAGCCGGCGGCCATGGCGGCGAGCTGATCGCGGGTGGTGTCCATGTGCTCGCTGCTGTGGCCGGCGAGCATATAGCTGGCCTTGGCTAAAGACAGCTGTAGTGCTTCTGCATGCGTGATGAGCCCGTTGTGCATGAATTCGCGGCCGAAGGCATATGCCGAGGATGTGGCAATAATCGTCTTGTCCAAGTCGAAGAACGCGGCTGCGCGAGTGGTGCCGTGAGAGGGAAAAGGGGTACCGGTCATCGAGGGCCTGCCGTTTGTGTGCGAGTTACCCTGCTCATCGTAGCCCCTTAGCAGGCAGAATCGGGAGTATCTAAAGAGATTGCCAGAAATCTCAAGGAATCTTGTCGTTCGCTGTTGTCATCTCTTCTTTCCCATGTCATAATGTCAGGTGCAAGGCCCCGATATACAGTGCGGCCTGCCCCGGCGCACCCCCCGATGCCGGGTTACCGATGGCCCGCGCACACCCCCCCGAGGCGCGGGCCATCACCTTTTTCTATTCCGCCTGCATCCGTACTCCGGCGGATTTTGAGGATCGTGGAAGCATGGTTTCCTGTGAGTTTTGGTACGTGAGCCCCGGTAATTTTGTTCAAGCGTCAGTAAAATGGGTGCGGAAGACGCCACAATGGCGAAGTTATCCACAGGTGGTGAGGAAGCCCTAGCGCGTGGTAGGTGCGCTCGCGCATGCTTCAGGCATGAGCACGTTTCACCTAGTTATCGCCGTCGGGGATTCCACGCTGCGAGCAGAGGCGGCATCCGCAGCCGCTGCCAGTACTGCGGAAGTGAGCACCGTGGAGGACCCGCGGGACTTCTCCCGGCACCTGCCCAAGGCGGATGCCGTCTTGGCTGATTCGCTGACGGCTCGTCTCGTGGCGGGGCATCCGAGGGTGTATTTCTTGGCCTTGGATCCGGGGCCCATCGATTATGAGGCCGCGCTGTGCTGCCGCGCGACGGCCGCCTTCATCGTGCCCGCCCAATCGAAAGAGCTCCTGGGCGCACTGGCAGCAGACGCCACTCCGGAGACCACCGTGTCCACCGGTTTAACCCTGGCGGTGACTGGTTCCGCTGGGGGCTTGGGTGCCTCGACCGTGGCGGTGGCTCTGGCCCGCGAGGCGGGCGCGGATCTCCTCGTTGATGCGAGCCCTTATTCCGGCGGCCTCGATTTGCTCACCGGCATTGAGAACAAGCCCGGTGCGCGGTGGCCGGATCTTGCGGCGGGGACCGGTTCGGTTGATGCAGCAGACCTTGTCCGTGCTTTGCCCGCCACCTCGGATGGCATCGCGGTTCTTTCCGCGGCGAGGTCTGCCAGCGCAGAGGTGGTGCAGATGAGTGCTGCCCGGCGCGCGGCCATCATGCAAGCTGCGTGTTTATACCCAGGAACAGTGGTGGTGGATTGTCCGCCGTGGGATATCCCCGATGCGGCGGATCACGTGGTGGTGCTGACCGCTGCAGAGGTGCGGGCGGCCGCCGCCTGCGCGCAGCTGGTGGCAGAGCTTCGTGCCCGGCCGCAGGAGTGCTCCGTCGTCGTGCGCAACCGCCAGTGGGCGGGCCTGGATGCCAGCGATATTGCCACGGTGACTCACGCGGATCCCATCGCTGAGTTGCCCACCATCCGTGGTCTAACCCGCACGGTGGAAACTAGTGGGCTGCCGCGCCAGTTGCCCCGAGCTCTAGCTCGTGTCGCGCGCCAGATGTGGGAGGTCGTGGCATGAACCTGATCGATACGATGCGCACCATCGTGGCCTCCGAGCCACAGCTGGCCCATGACGCCTCGGCTTTGGCGCGGCGCATTCGCCAGGAAGCCGGAGTCATCAGCGATGTCGACGTGCTCGACCTCCTGCAACGCTTGCGCCACGATTCCGTGGGCTTGGGACTGCTGGAGCCGGTCCTGTCACTGCCGGGGTTGACCGATGTTGTTGTCAACGGCCCTGATTCCTGTTTCGTCGATTGCGGGCAGGGCCTGCAGCCACGCGATATTGGCTTTGCCGACGACGCCGAGGTTCGCCAGCTGGCCACCCGGCTGGCTGCGGTGGCGGGAGTGCGGCTGGATGATGCGCAACCTTTTGCCGATGGGCGCCTGACTCGCCCAGATGGCACGAGAATTCGCCTCCACGCGTTGCTTGCTCCTCCTTCGGCAAGTGGAACCTGTATCAGCCTCCGCGTGCTGCGCCAAGCGCAAACCAGCCTGGAGGAACTGATAGCTAATGGCAGCATTGATTCCAGCCTGGAGCACGTCCTGCGCGCCGTGGTTGAGCGGCGGGCATCCTTCCTAGTCACTGGTGGAACCGGCTCCGGCAAGACGACGTTGCTCGCCGCCTTGCTGGGGTGCGTGCCCGCCACCGAGCGCTTGCTCATCATCGAGGACACTCCGGAGCTTTCCCCGAATCACCCGCACGTGGTGACCCTGGTATCGCGCCGGGCCAACGCGGAAGGGCGCGGCGAGATCTCCATGTCGCTCCTTCTCCGCCAAGCGCTACGCATGCGCCCGGACCGCATCGTCGTCGGCGAAATCCGCGGCGCGGAGGTCGTGGAACTGCTTGCCGCGCTCAACACCGGGCACGATGGTGGTGCGGGCACCGTGCACGCCAACTCTGTTGATGAAGTGCCCGCCCGCATGGAGGCCCTCGCCGCTCTCGGCGGGCTCGACCGCGTGGCGCTGCACTCGCAATTGGCGGCTGCGGTACATGTGGTCCTCGGGATGGAGCGCACACCGCAGGGGCGTCGGCTAGCGCACCTTGGCGTGCTCGAGGGAAACCCAGTTACACCGCAGCTGGTGTGGACGGCCGAAGACGGCCCGCTTCCCGGGTTTGCGCAGCTGTGCTCGCGGCTGGGGGTGGAACCATGATGTGGATATTCCTCGCGGCGGCGTGTTTGCTCTCGCAGCCTGCTTCGGTGGCGCGGCTGGAATCGTCGAAGCCTCGCTCGCTGGCACCCGGGGCGCTCTTCCTCGGGGTCGGGTGCTGTGTCTTCTTCGGCAGGCCCACTGTTGTGGTGGCGGTGGGCTGCATTGTGGCCTGTGCGCTGTGGTTTGCCAATGACCTGGCAGCCTCCCGGCGTGAGCGCCGTGGCTCGGAGGCGCTCGCCTCCTACTTCGGTTCTGTTGCCGCCGAGCTGCGGGCGGGATCGACAACGGCGGGAGCGCTTCGCCGGGGCGCCGACGCCCTTCCAGACTCCACCCCGGAGAATCTCCGCGCCGCGTTGAGCACGGCGGCGGGTCTCGCGGCACAAGGAGGTTCGCCTGCGGTTGCTCTCACGGCGCCAGAGGTGGCCCGCTATGCCGCGCTGCTGACGCTCTCGGGGCGCCATGGCGTGGCGTTGGCGAACCTCATTGAGCAGGCTCAAAGCCAGCTGGATACCGCGCGCCGCCATGCCGGTGAGACCGCGGCCTCCTTGCAAGGGCCACAGGCCACCGCGGTCATCCTGGCGTGCCTGCCGCTGGCGGGCATCCTTATGGGTGGGGCGATGGGCGCGGATTCCCTGGGGTTCTTGCTCGGTGGTGGCCTTGGGGGCGTGCTTCTCGACGTCGGCGTGGCCCTCGTCTGCGCCGGATTCGCCTGGTCGCGCCTCATTCTGCGAAAGGCGGCGCAGTGATGGTCTTGACGTATATCTCCGCTGCATTCATGGCTGCGGCACTCGCTGTTACCTCTGCTGCACCGTCTGGACGAATAGCCCAGTCGGGCTCGCGCACACCGCGCCCGAAGACGCCGCGCGATGGTCCCGAAGTGGACTATAGTCCGCTCGATGCTGCCAGCGACCTGGAGCTCTTCGCCGCGTGCCTAGAGGCCGGTCTCTCCACGCGCAGTGCTGTGCTAGCCGTCGCTGAAGCCTCACCGCAGTGGTCGGAGGCGGCCGCTCTCATCGGGGTGGGGGTTCCCATGAGTACCGCGTGGTCTGCGCTGGCCAGTCAGCCGCATTTGGAAGAACTGGTGCGGCTTACGCAGCTGTCTGGCGAATCGGGCGCGGCCATGGCTACGGGGTGCCACCGGTTGGTGGCGCAGCTGCGTGCCGAAGCCTCGGCACAAGCTACCGCGCGGGCGGAGCGCGCTGGTGTGTTCATCGCAGCACCGCTGGCAGTGTGCTTCCTTCCCGCCTTCCTGGTCCTTGGGTTGATACCTGTCCTTATCAGCTTGGGCCAGCAACTCTTTTAAGTCAGAACAATCAACCATTTTCAGAACGCACAACCGACACAAACACAGTAAAAGAAAGCTAGGTAAATCATGCAGAAAAAAGTAAACTACCAGTTACTATTAGCGAATGATGATGGTATGTCCACGATAGAATATGCCATGGGTTCGCTCGCGGCCGCAGCGCTTGCCGCGGTGCTCTATGCCGTGGTCAATGGTGGCGAAGTTACCAGCGCTATCACGTCCATCATCACCGACGCCCTGTCCAACACCCCAGGCTAATGCGCGCGCTTGATGACGCCGGCTCCGTCACCATCGAGGCGGCATTGTCGCTGTCCGCACTCGTCATCGTTGCCGCGGGAATCGTGGGTGGCATCGCCACGTTGTCGGCCCACCTCGCTGCCGTTGACGCCGCGGGCGCTGCAGCCCGCTCCGCCGCCATCGGCGTGGACTTTCAGCGCGATGGAGTGACGGTGAACGTGAGCGAAGGCTCCGGGCTTATGACCGCTGAGGCCGCCGTGCCGGCACCGCTGGGGACCATGCGCGCGCAGGCGGTGTTTCCCGCGGAGATGGCAGCCGGTGGGAACAACGGGGCGCAGCCATGAGGCGTCATCGGCGCAGCTGGTCGCGGATCCTGGCGGGGGAGGAGGGCTATGCCACCGTCGTTACCGCCGGGATCATCGCCGCGGTGGCTTCTCTGTTGCTGGCGGTTGCGGCGGTTGCTTCACTCGTTGTAGCGCGGCACGAAGCACAGGTGGCGGCGGACCTCGCCGCCGTGGCCGGTGCGTGGGAGGTGGCCAAGGGCAGGGACGCTTGCACGAAGGCCACAGAGATTGCCGCGCTCAACGGCGCGGAACTCGGCTCCTGTGACATCGATGGGCGCGACGTGGAGGTCACTGCCCGGCTGCGCGGGCGCAGCGCCATCGCCCGCGCTGGTCCGGTCTAAGAGATCATGGTAACCAGCGCGCCGAGGAGAGCTATGGCGCCTGCCTTGTCCAAAGGGTTGTTGCCGTTGCCGCACTTGGGGGATTGCACGCACGACGGGCAGCCGGATTCGCAAGGGCAGGAGCGCACGGCCTCGAAGGTGGCTTTGATCCACTCAGGGAAGCGCCGGAAACCTTCCTCGGCGAAGCCGGCACCGCCGGGGTGGCCGTCGTAGACGAAGACCGTGGGCAAGCCCGTATCGGCATGCTGCGCGGTGGACACGCCACCAATGTCCCAGCGGTCGCAGGTGGCAATGAGCGGCAGCAGCCCAATGGCGGCGTGTTCAGCTGCATGGAGGGTACCCGGGGTGCGCCCGGCGGTGACTCCCATCGCTGCGAGTGCCAGCGGATCGATGGTGTAGGCCACCGCCCGGGTCACCAGGCGCTGCTCCGGCAGGTCAAGGGGGATATCCTCGCCCACGGAGCCATCGGGAAGCCGCACCTGGTAGCCGGTGACCTTGTCGGTCACCTCCACCTCCAGGCTGGCCACCCACAGGCCGGGGGCGTAGTTCACCAGGTCATCGGCCTCGCTCAGGATGCGGATATCCGTCGTGGACTTCGGCTGCGTGGTGTAGTCCGGGGCCTTTGGCACGGCGAGGGCCACGCCCGGCTCGGCGGACGCCGAACCATCGCCTCCGCCGAGGTGAAGTTCCTCTATGACGAAGCTCTCGCCACGGTGCAGATACACCGCGCCGGGATGCACCTGGCTTACCGCGCGGGCGGAATCGATGGTGCCGAGCAGGCGGCCATCGGAGGAATCCACAATCATGACCTCCTCGCCCGAACCGCCGCGCAGCGAGACTGCCGTGTGCGCGGTCTCCGGGGTGAGCTCGCTTGAGCCAGCCGGCAGGGGAGCGGCGAACCAGCCCTGCGGGCGCCGGCGCAGCAAGCCCCGCTGGGCTAGGTCGTGGACCACGGATTCGGCGCGGAAGGCGGCCACGTCGGCGTCGCTTAGCGGCTTCTCCACCGCCGCGCAGTACACGTGGCCGGCCAGGATATAGGGGTTAGCCGGGTTGAACACGCTGGCCTCCACCGGTCGGCCTAACAGCGCTTCCGGGTGGTGAACCAGGTAGGTATCCATCGGTTCATCGCGGGCCACCAGGACCACCAGCGAGCCCTGGCCGCGGCGGCCCGCGCGTCCGGCCTGCTGCCAGAAGCTAGCAACCGTACCCGGGAACCCAGCAGTGACTACGGCATCGAGCCCGCCGACGTCGATGCCCAGCTCCAAAGCGGACGTGGTGGCCACGCCGAGCAGGGAGCCATCATCTAGCGCCTGCTCCAGCGCGCGGCGGTCCTCGGCCAGATACCCCGCGCGGTAGGCGGCAATCCGGCGCGCGAAATCCGGCCGGCCCAGCCTCCCGGAGAGCTCTTCTGCTGCCCGCAGCGCGGTGGTCTCTGCCGCGCGCCGCGAGCGCACAAAGGTCAACGTCCGCGCGCCCTGCGCCACGAGCGCGGCCATCATCCAGGCCGCCTCCGTTGTGGCGGCGCGGCGCACGGGGGCGCCGTTCTGCCCTTCGATGCCTTCCATGAAGCCCGGTTCCCACAGCGCGACCGTCCGCGCGCCCGTCGGCGCGCCATCCTCGGTTACAGGGAGAAACTCGCGCCCCGTCAGCCGTGCGGCATGCCGGGCGGGATCCCGCATGGTCGCCGAAGCCGCAATCACCACCGGCCGCGAACCGTAGTGTGCGCACAGCCGCAGCAAACGCCGCACCACGAGCGCCACGTTCGCCCCGAAAACCCCGCGGTAGGCGTGCGCCTCATCAATCACGATGAACTTCAAGTGCCGCAGCATCCGCGCCCACCGCTGGTGTGCGCCCAGCAGAGAAGAATGAATCATGTCTGGGTTGGAGAAGATAAACCGCGCCTGATCGCGGATACCGGCACGGGCTTCGGTGGGGGTATCACCGTCGTAGGGGGCGGGGTGGACGTCGTGAACCGCAGCGATGCCCTGCGTGAGCTCGAGCACCGTGCGCAGCTGGTCCGAACCCAGCGCCTTCGTCGGCGTGATGTAGAGCGCGCACGCGGTCGGGTCCTGCGCCAGACGGGACAGAATGGGCAAACGGTAACCCAGGGACTTTCCGGAACTCGTGCCGGTGGAGACCACCACATCACGCCCCTCCCACGCGGCTTGTGCCACGGCGACTTGGTGGGCATAGAGCTTGGCGACGCCTTGTTCCTCCAACGCCGCCCGCAACTCCGGCAGGACCCACTCGGGCCACTCGGCATAGCGCGCGGGCTGGGCGGGCAGGGTGGTGGAGTGCGTTAGCTCGGACTCGGGGAAACGCTCAACAAGGTGCTCGACGAGCTCCTCACCCAGAGGGTTCTCACTCACGCTTGCCTCCACTAATCTGCTGTAGGTGCCCAAACGTGGCACACTAGTGCACTAGTTTGCACTACTTTATTTCCGCAAAGGACAACTCATCATGGCATACGGTACCGTCAAGTTCTTCAACGCCGAAAAAGGCTACGGCTTCATTGAGCAGGAGGACGGCTCCGGCGACATCTTCGTGCACTACACCGAAATCCAAGGAACCGGCTTCCGTACCCTCGAAGATAACCAGCGCGTCTCCTTTGAGATTGGGGAAGACGCTAAAGGTCAGCAGGCCACCAACGTCGAGGTGGTTTAGGGGGATTCGGCGTAGCCGCGCCGGGTATCCCACCATTCCAGCAGCTTATTCTGCCCCTTTTGCAGGCCGAAGCCGATGATGACGGCGGCGATGATGGAAATGAGCATGGCTATCGCGGGCGAGCCGGAGAAGGCCACACCGCCGAGATATCCGATCAACAACGCCTGTGCCACCCACAGCAGCACCCCGAAGGTGTCGAAGAAGAAAAACAGCGGCCAGGGATAGCGCATGGAGCCCAGCAGAATCGTCATAAACAGGCGGGCTGAGGGGATAAAACGCGCGATGATGATGGCCGCGCCGCCGCTGCGCCGAATATTGCGCTTGACCCACGTTAAGGCGTCGTAGGTTTTCGTTCCCTTTTGGGCTCTATTAATAAGGGCGATGAGCCGCGTTCCCAGGAGGAAGCACAAGTTATCCCCCAAAATTGCGGCAACCATGGCGACGAAAAACATGGTGGGAAGATGGGGAAAACCTTGGGAGCCAGACCAGGCGCCCACCATGTTGAGGGGAACCTCCGAAGGCAAAACGGGGAAGAAGCAGTCGAGGAAAATCAGTGAACCCACCAGCGGATAAATCCACTGTGTGGCCATGATGACCTCGAACCATGCAGTAATAGACGCAATCACGCTGTCTCCCGGTTGTGTGCTGTGAGGCGAATCCTCGGACGGCCAGTATAGACCCCCGGTTGTGTGTACGTGAACTGGCCTGAATAACTAGAGTAAGCCTCTATCTGTGTACTCTAGGGGCAATTGCCCAGCAGAGGACTAGCCATCGGAAGGGATGAAGTCGAAGTGGCAGAAGCTACCGGCCCGGGGAAGACCCTGGTCATCGTCGAGTCAGCAACCAAGGCGAAGAAGATTCAGCCTTACCTCGGCGATAAGTACATTGTTGAGGCCTCCGTCGGCCACATCCGGGACCTTCCCCGCGGCGCCGCCGACGTCCCCGCCAAATATAAGAAGGAATCCTGGGCGCGCCTCGGTGTTAACCCGGAGGATAACTTCACCCCGCTGTACGTCATCAGCCAGGACAAGAAGAAGAAGGTCGCTGACCTCAAGGCCAAGCTGAAGCAGTGTGATCAGCTCTACCTCGCAACAGACCCCGACCGCGAGGGCGAGGCCATTGCCTGGCACCTGCTGGAAGTACTTAAGCCCAAGGTGCCGGTGCGCCGCATGGTCTTCAACGAGATCACCAAGTCCGCCATCCTGGAGGCAGCGGAAAACACCCGTGAACTCGATGAAAACCTCATCGACGCCCAGGAAACCCGCCGCATCCTGGACCGCCTCTACGGCTACGAGGTCTCCCCGGTGCTGTGGAAGAAGGTCATGCCGCGCCTGTCGGCTGGCCGCGTGCAGTCGGTGGCCACCCGTGTCATCGTCGAGCGCGAGCGCGAGCGCATGGCGTTCATCCCCGCCGAGTACTGGGATCTCACAGCAACGCTGAAATCCACGCCGGATTTCGATGCGCGCCTGAGTGCCCTCGACGGCAAGCGCGTGGCCGCGGGCCGCGACTTCAACGATAGGGGTCAGCTGAAGAGCGACGAGGTGGTCGTCGTCAAGCAGGCCCAGGCGGAGCAGCTGGCCAGCGCGCTGGAAGGCTCCACCATGACCGTGGCCAGCGTCGAGCACAAGCCTTATTCGCGCAAACCTTCCGCGCCGTTTATGACCTCGACGCTGCAGCAGGAGGCTGGCCGCCGCCTGCACTACACCTCGGAGCGCACGATGCGCATTGCGCAGCGCCTCTACGAGAACGGTCACATCACCTATATGCGTACCGACTCGACCTCCCTGTCCAAGCAGGGCCTGGATGCTGCGCGTGAGGCTGCCTCCTCCATCTTCGGCGCGGAGTTCGTGGCCGACGGACCGCGTACCTATGACCGCAAGGTGAAGAACTCCCAGGAGGCCCACGAGGCCATCCGCCCCGCCGGCGAGCGTTTTGCCACCCCGGGCCAGCTAGCCGGGCAGCTCGACGCCGAGGAATACAAGCTCTACGAGCTAATCTGGAAACGCACCGTGGCCTCCCAGATGGCCGATGCCAAGGGAACCTCGATGAAGGTGACCGCGGCCGTGAGCGCTGGTGGTCATGACGCCGACTTCTCCGCGACCGGCCGCACGATTACCTTCCCGGGCTTCCTCAAGGCCTACGAGGACGTGGCGGCGAAGGGCTCGAAGGAAGAGTCGCGCCTGCCGCACCTCAATGAGGGCGACACGCTGAAGACCGCTGCGGTTACTGCCGACGGCCACTCCACCAACCCGCCGGCGCGCTATACCGAGGCCAGCTTGGTCAAGAAGATGGAAGATTTGGGCATTGGGCGCCCGTCGACGTACGCCTCCATCATCAAGACCATCCAGGACCGCGGCTACGTGCTCTCCCGCGGCAACGCGCTGGTGCCCTCGTGGGTTGCCTTCGCGGTCGTTGGCCTGTTGGAGAATAACTTCACTGAGCTGGTGGATTATGACTTCACCTCCTCCATGGAGGACGAACTCGATGCGATTGCCGCCGGTTCGGAGAACGGCACGGATTGGCTGAATAACTTCTACTTCGGAAACACGGAGGCCGGCGAGCGCAAGGCCGCGTCCATCGCGCGCCACGGCGGCCTGAAGTCCCTGGTGGACATCAACCTGGAGGCCATCGATGCCCGCAAGGTCAACTCCCTGCGCCTCTACACGGACGCGGAAGGCCGCGATGTTTTCGTGCGCGTGGGCCGCTACGGTCCGTATATCGAGCGCGCCGTGGGCACTAACGAGGACGGCACGGTGGAGTACCAGCGCGCCAACCTCTCGGAGACGGTCACCCCGGATGAGCTCAACGAGGCTTTGGCGGAGAAGCTCTTTGCCACCCCGCAGGGTGGGCGCGAGTTGGGACAGAACCCGGAGAACGGACGCACCATCGTGGCCAAGGAGGGCCGTTTCGGCCCGTATGTGACCGAGCAGGTGCGTGACGACGAGCGCGAGAAGGCCGAGGCCGAAGCCGAGGAGATCGTCAAGGAAGAGCGCGCCGCGGAGGACGCCCAGCGCGCGGCCGAGGGCAAGCGCGCGAAGAACTGGGAAACCAAGACTGCGGCGAAGCAGAAGGAAAAGCGTATTGCTGAGTACGTCGAGGAGAAGCTGAAGCCGGGCACGGCCTCGCTCTTTGCTTCGATGGAGCCGTCCAGCGTCACGCTGGAGGAAGCGCTGAAGCTGCTGAGCCTGCCGCGTGAGGTGGGCGTGGACCCCTCGGACGGCGAGGTTATCACTGCGCAGAACGGCCGCTACGGCCCGTACCTGAAGAAGGGTAAGGATTCCCGTTCCTTGGCCAAGGAGGAGCAGATCTTCTCCGTCACCTTGGATGAGGCGCGCCGCATCTACGCGGAGCCGAAGCGCCGTGGCCGTGCGGCCGCACAGCCGCCGATTAAGCAACTGGGTGACAACGACGTCTCCGGCAAGCCGATGACGGTCAAGGACGGCCGCTTTGGCCCGTACGTCACCGACGGCACCACGAATGCCTCGCTGCGCCGTGGTGACGATCCGGAGCAGCTTACCGACGCCCGCGCGAACGAGCTCCTCTCCGAGCGCCGCGCCAAGGACGCCGCGAACGGTGGGGCGAAGAAGTCGACGAAGAAGAGCACCAAGAAGTCGACCAAGAAGTCGACCAAGAAGTCGACCAAGAAATCGACGAAGAAGGCTACGAAGAAGTCGAGCAAGAAGGCCACGAAGAAGCCTTCGCCGGGAACGAAGAACGTGGTCAAGGCCGGATCGCGCAGGAAGTAGATAGGCCATGCTCACGCTGGAGAATTTCGCGCGCGACATGCTGGACCGTACCCAGGAAGGCACCGAGGCTCTCCTGCGCGCGGTGGGCCCGGCCTTTGCTGGCCGCGATCATTTCACCCTCGGCGCGCTCGCCGCGGGGGAGACTGCCGTCTGGTCACGCCTGTTTAACTGGCGCGCGCTCGGCACGGTCACTACCGCCGCTGTACCCGTGCTGTTGGCCCTGCGCCCAGACTGCGCACTGGAGACCCGTGTGGGGCTCGTCGCCGCTTCGCTTGGCCAGGCCGCCAAGCGCGGCGCACCAACGACGTTCGGCGTGACGTGTGTCAGCGTGCAATACGCTGCCTTCGCGTGGGCGCTGCGCGGTGCGCGCAACGATGCACTGGGTTGGGGCCTGCGCGCTGGCGCGTGGGCCGCGGGCCTTGCGCTAGCCCGCACCCGAAGTGAGCGCCTCGCCACGGCTGTGGCCGGAATCCCGGCGGCCGCGCTCTCCGCGCTAGCCGGTGACCCAGCCCTGCGTGCTGCCGAATCTACGCAGGGCCTGAGCCACGGCGCTAACCTGCTTCTGGCCTCTGAGGCGCTGACGGTCCTGAACCCGGCTGAGCAGCGCCAGGATGCAGGCCTGCGTGGCCGAGTCCTGGATGCGGCGCAGTCGGCGGCCCAGACGGTAGGCCTGGTGCTGCTGGTGGATGGGCTGGCGCGGAAGGGCCGCGGTTAGGCGCAGCACCTAATTCCGGGCGCATCGTCTTGCCATAGGACAAGCGGCGGTGCACCCACTCGAAGGGGCCGGGCTTGCCTGCGGCCTCGAGCGCGCAGGCTATGAGAAGCGTTGCCAGCCACACGCCGGCGGCCAACGCTGCCTGGCCCGCGGCGCTGAACTCGGGGCCAATGTTGAGGGTGAAGGGGTAGACCAGCGCCAGGAAGAACACGGACTGCAGCACGTAGCCGGTCATGGAGCGCTTACCGAGCGCGATGAGTGGCCACAGGAACCACGGGCGCGCACCACGGCGCTGCAGGGGTTCTAGGGCGAGTGTTGCCCCCGCCACGATGCCCGGCCCGGTGAGCATGCCGATGCAGCTATTCGCCGCGTTGAGGGGTTCTGCCAGCGCTGGGTCCAGCACCCCAATCGTGGACAAGCCCCAGGGCAGCCCGAGGAAGAGGATGATGGCTAGGGCCAAAAGGGTCCACGCCCACAGCTCGCGCCGATGGCCCCCGGCCAAGGTTCCGCGGCGCGCCCACACGAAACCTACGAGCATCACCGGAAGGACCAAGGCTCCCGTCAGTGGAACGGAAAAAGCTTGGGCGCAGACCATGATGGCTTGTTCACCCAGCAGCTCCCAGTAGGATTCGGCGGCGGTGAAGCCGCTGAGATCAAACTCCGACGTATCGACAAGCGCGGCCCCAACGCCCATTCCGATGCCCGCCACAACCAGTAGCGCACAGAACCCGTAGGCCACGCGCATCAGGAGCTTGTCGGTTAAAGTAAGCAGCAACGCAATGAGCATGCCCATCGCGCCGTAGAGCAGCATGATGTCGCCGGAAAAGAGGAAGAGGCAGTGGAGGGCACCGAATAAAGCCAGAAATCCATAGCGCTTAGCCAACACGGCCTGCGCGCGCCGCAGTGGGAAACCGCGTCGCCACAAGCTCATCGCGATAAGCCCCACGCCAAAGCCGAGAAGCGTGGAGAACATCGGCAGGCCACGCACATGCACGAACATGGCGGAAAAGACCACGTAGATCTTGTCCGCGAGGGAGTCGACGCCGCCGAAATAGGCATCGGGGCCATCGCCGCTGTTCATAATCCACGCGGTGCAAACGTTTGCCAGCGCAATGCCCAGCAGGGCCATGCCGCGGGCGACGTCGGGGACGAGGAGGCGGGGACTCGAATTCTGGCGTGCCGGATGGGGTTGGTGTGGCTGATGAGGCATGGCCCCAAGCTACCAGAACCACAAAAACTTATTTATCCGAGAGCGCGTTCCGCCAACGTCGGGCGAATCGGGCGCGCCAGCTGCGTCATGCGGCGGCGCCCGCGCAGCTCAATAGACTTCATGAGCGTCCAGCGCGCTTGCTCGGCCTCATTAGCGCCGCGCAGGGTGGCGGAGTTGGTGAGTACCTGGCCCGGGGTGTCCTTGGCCAGCTCGGTGAGACGCGCGGCCTCGTTGACGGCATCACCAATGACGGTGTACTCGAAGCGGTCCGCGCCACCAATGTGGCCAGCCACCACGTGGCCCGCCGCTACGCCGATGCCCGCCTGTAGCCGCAGCCCGCGCAGTTCCTGGCGCAGCTCGCGGGCGGCCTGCAGGGCCATGGAGTTCGCGTCGTAGACCGTCAGCGGGGCACCGAAGACGGCCAGGGCGGCGTCACCCTGGAATTTGTTGATGATGCCCTTGTTGCGGTGCACCACCTCAACGACGTGCTCAAAGAACTTGTTGAGCTCCTCCACCACTTCTTCCGGGGTGTGGTTGACGGCGAAGGTGGTGGAACCGATGACGTCGATAAACAGCACGGCCACTTTGCGGTCCTCGCCGCCCAGCTCCGGGCGTTCCTCCAAGGCGCGCTGCGCCACCTCGGCGCCGACATAGCGGCCGAAGATATCGCGCACGCGCTGGCGCTCACGCAGGCCGCGCATCATTTCGTTGAATCCGGCCTGAAGCACGCCGAGCTCGGAGCCGTCGTAGATGTCCACCTGGACGTCACTCTCGCCGCGGCGTACGCGGTTGATGGCGTCTTGCAGCTCAATGATGGGATCGACCACGCTCATCATCGCGAACATGGTTCCCATGAGCCCGGTGCCCAGCGCGGTAACGGTCAGCGCGACGATAGCCGGCATGATGTCTGAGGTCTCAGGGCTAAACAGACCCGCCTGCTGGCCCATGAGGACAAGCACGATGCCAATGAGCGGGATGCCGGAGGTCATCATCCAGGTGGAAAGCAGGCGGTACTTAATCGGCGGCTCCAAGGTGGAATCCTCAAAGCGCCGCGCCACGGCCTCCGCAGCCACGGGGCGCACGAGGCGCTCCGCCTGCAAGTACGTCAACAGCACGATGAGGCCGCCGGCCAATGCAGCAGAAACACCGACTACCACGGCCAGCCGCGCCGAGTGCTGGCCTGCCAGCACCACCGCCAAGATGATGCCCAGTAGCCACACACCCGCGGCCACACCGGCCTGGTAGAGCGGGATGCGCAGGACCAGGTTGCGCACCATGTTGGGATCATGGTCATCGGGGCTGCGTTGCCAGTCCAACACCGGCCTGAACAGTCGAAGTGTTACCGCTATGCCGATGATGACCGCAAAGGTCACAAACAGCGTGCCGTAGGTCCACAGGTGGGGCGTGTGGGCGATGAAGTCGGAGATCTCCGGCATGGGGAGAAAGAAGACCACGAAGGTCATGATCGCAATGGCGCCGATGATGTTGGCTCCAAGGACGAGCGCGGCGTACATCGGCCATTGAGTACCCCATAACCAGCGGGCGCCACGCATCAGTCTGTTCATGGTTACACACTTTAGTTATCCCAGTAGGCTAGGGCGAGTGATTACATCAAGCGTTGCAGAAAGGCTTGCCGACGCCCCCTCCGTCGCCCACACCATCCTCAGTGCTGCCCGCGCGGCGCGGGGTGAGGGCGACTCGCGGGCGATGAGCCATTCCTGGCTTTTTACCGGCCCTCCCGGTGCCGGCCGTTCGCTGGCCGCGCAGTGCTTTGCGGCGGCGCTCATGTGCACGTCCGCCGATGAGAACGGCAACCCCGGCTGCGGGCGCTGCCCCTCCTGCCAAAGCGTCCTGGACAATCAAGAGCACACCGACTTGGTCTATGTGGATCCGCAGGAGCAGTTCATCACCGTGGGCGAGGCCCGTGACGTCATCGGGCGCGCGGCCAGCCTGCCGAGCGTGGCGCCGTGGCGCGTGGTCATCTTCAACAAGGCCGATCGCCTGCGCAATGAGGCCGCCAACGCGTTGCTCAAAACCGTGGAGGAGCCCCCGGAGCGCACCGTCATCATCATGGTGGCGCCCTCGGAGGACCCGGAGGACTTCTCGGTCACGCTGCGCTCGCGCTGCCGTCACCTTTATATTCCGGCGCCGAGTGTGGAGGGCGTCGTCAAGCAGCTCGTCGCCGAAGGCGCTAGCGAGGATGACGCGCGCCTGGCCGCCGTGACCACCCTGCGCCACGTGGGCCGTGCGCGACACCTGGTCAACGAGCCCGCCGCGCAGAAGCGCCGCGCCATGGCCATCAACCTGGCTGAAGACGTCTTCCACGGCTCCCAGGCCTTTCAATCCGTCACAGCGCTGCTGAAGTTCATTGAGAAGGAAGCCAAGGACTCCCACGCGGCGGCGGAGGAGGCGGAGCGCTCCAAGATTGAACAATCCTTCGGCGTCGGCGCCAAGGGCAAGGGCGCGACCAAGGCGCAACGCGACGCCCGCAGTGCCCTGAAGGACATGGAGGAGCTTCACAAGAAGCGCGCTAAACGACGCATCTCCGATGGCCTCGACATCGCCCTCGTGGATCTCGCCGGTATTTACCGCGATGCACTCATGCTGAAAGTCGGCGCTGAGGTGGAGATGACCCACCCGGACTTCGCGGGCCTGGCGGGCGAACTTGCCCAGCGCGTGAGCGAAGACGGCTTGCTGGCCGCCCAGTCCGCTATCCGCACCTGCCGCGAGCAGCTGCCGCAGAACGTCACCCCGCAGGTGGCTTTCGACGGCATGGTGGGCCGCCTGCGCCTGGCCTGTGGCGCGCGCTAACCAGCACGTGTGCTGCGTGCACACTACAGGTGATAGCCCGATTTCTTTATCAGCCCAGGCCTAGGCTAAACTCTCAGGCGGTGCATATACACACTGCATCGTGCCGCCTTAGCTCAGTCGGTAGAGCATCTCACTCGTAATGAGAAGGTCGCGAGTTCGATTCTCGCAGGCGGCTCCACTTAGACGTCGGATTTGATAAGTACCCTTTTGCGTTAGCGAGTATCGCTTAGGGGGGTGTGAAAAATCGCTTGCGTTAGCGGGTTTGGGTTTTGCGTTAGCGGGTATCTTGTTTGCCCTAGTAAAATGCGTATTCAGGGTTTAACGCGCTAACGAAGCGTTAAACCTAAGGCCGTTTCACGAGGAGGTGTGTGGTGAGATCGTATGCGTCCGGCGATGAACTAGCCGCAGAGATTACTAAGCGTGGCGAACTTTTTATCGGCGAGTTCGTAGGCGTTCCTGGCGATGGTTGGGACCGGCTGGTTGACGGTGTTGACCGCACGCCCCGGCAGATGATCGCCTACCAGCTTGGCTGGATGGAATTACTGCTCGGCTGGGAACGTGACGAACAAGCCGGTCTTGACGTGGTGACTCCGGCACCTGGTTTTAAGTGGAATCAACTGGGCGGATTGTATGAATCGTTCTACCAACGCTGGGAGCAGGTATCTACTGAGGATTTGATCGACAGGTTCAAGATCCTGCTTGGTGAGATAGTCAAAATGGTGGGCGGTCTAACCGAATCAGAATTGTTTAGTTCGGGTCAGCGTGCGTGGGCTTCTTCCACCCCGTCGGCGTGGCCGGTGTGGAAATGGGTGCATATCAACACCGTCGCGCCATTTACGACGTTTCGCACCAAAATCAGGAAGTGGAAGAAACTGGCAGCCTGCTAGCAATAGGCACGGTGATTTCAGTGCCGATTCTGAAGACGAACTGGATCTCGTTGGCTCCGATAACGGCATGGTCGATAAGCGCTGTCCACTGGGATGGTTGAAAATGCTGGATGGGCTTGTCGGCCAACTGGGTGTAGGCGGTTTTGATCGCAGTGGCCTTGGCACTCTTGGCAGCAATCTCGGCCTCGATGGCTTGTTTGCGGCCCAGGGTTTTCTGGTATCGCGCTTCTAGCTGGGTGTAGCGGGCGAGGTATTGGTCCTGGTCTTGCGCTACCCGCTGATTTTCTGCAACCAATGATTCAATCTCGCTGGCAAGAGCGCGGATTTTCTCGTCTAGGCGCTTGGACTCCGCTTCGAGCTGGTCTGTATTAAACATGGCGTCGATGACCTGTGGTAGGTGGCTTTGTCCGCGATAGGACCTGACCCCTGTTTGGTAGACACC
>NZ_KV803992.1:0-556 GCF_001811255.1 Corynebacterium sp. HMSC068H04 | reverse complement strand
TCGTCGAAATCTTCGGCTTACCAGACTCATCACCCGGCTCACGCGGAGTCGTCGACTCAGATGGCTCCTCACCAGGCTTATCCGGCGTGGTGGACTCACACGGGTCATTCGGGGTCGTGGACTCACCCGGCTTACCCGGAGTGGTCGACTCACCAGGCTTGCCCGGAGTGGTGGACTCACCCGGGTTGTTCGGAGTGGTCTCCTCGCCCGGCTTAGACGGGGTCGTGGACTCACAGGTCTCGTCACCCGGCTTGTTCGGAGTCGTAGACTCAGACGGCTCAGTGGTCTTCTCGGTCGTCTTCGGAGTCGTGGACTCAGACGGCTCCTCACCAGGCTTATCCGGGGTCGTGGACTCACACGGATCGTTCGGAGTGGTGGACTCACCCGGCTTACCCGGGGTCGTAGACTCGCCAGGCTTGCCCGGAGTCGTGGACTCACCCGGATTATTCGGGGTAGTCTCCTCGCCCGGCTTAGACGGGGTCGTGGACTCGCAAGTCTCGTCACCAGGCTTGTTCGGAGTCGTGGACTCAGACGGCTCCTCCTTAGAGGTCACAGT
>NZ_KV803991.1:0-3147 GCF_001811255.1 Corynebacterium sp. HMSC068H04 | reverse complement strand
ACGCTAAAGACTGAATTCTACGACCGTAAGCGCTGGGCGAGCCGTGATGCTGCACGCAAGGCTGTTGCCTACTGGATTGAAGTCGTCTACAACCGTCGGCGCCGGCACTCTGCACTCGGAATGGTCAGCCCCGTCGACTTCGAGAACCACGCCGGCGCAATCAACAGCAGAAAAGAAATAGCTGCCTAACCACTAGGTAGCTCCACTACGTGTCCACGATTTGCGGGCAACCCCAAAATGGATATAATTAGACCCATGTTGATTTCAGGTACCGCTTTCTTGCGGTTGCGCACCAACCGCTAAGGCGGTTTCCTACCCCGTAGGTTAAAAACCGCTCCGGTCCTTTAGCCGGGCGGCTATTTGTCATGCCCGGCTCCCTTTCAAATCCAAGGAGCACACCTGATGTCTGCATACGGACACGGCCGTCACGAGCATGGCCAAAATTTTCTCACCAACCACAAGATCATCAACTCCATCATCGACCTTGTGAAACAAACCTCCGGCCCCATCATTGAGATCGGACCAGGAAGCGGTGCCCTCACTCACCCGATGGCCCACTTGGGGAGGGCGATAACGGCAGTTGAAGTGGACGCAAAACTAGCTGCCAAAATCACACAAGAAACCTCCTCGGCGGCGGTCGAAGTGGTCCATGATGATTTCCTTAACTTCCGGTTACCCGCCACTCCCTGCGTCATTGTGGGAAACATTCCCTTTCACCTCACCACTGCCATTCTTCGAAAGTTGCTGCATGCGCCAGCATGGACTGACGCTGTACTCCTCATGCAGTGGGAAGTCGCTCGCCGCCGGGCCGGGGTAGGCGCAAGCACGATGATGACGGCTCAGTGGTCCCCATGGTTCACATTTCACCTGGGTTCTCGGGTACCAAGGTCTGCTTTCCGGCCACAGCCAAACGTTGACGGGGGGATCTTAGTGATCCGCCGGGTGGGTGACCCGAAGATTCCGATAGAGCAGCGCAAAGCCTTTCAGGCGATGGTGCACACCGTTTTCACTGCCCGGGGACGCGGGATAGGGGAAATTCTCCGAAGGGCAGGGTTGTTTTCATCACGTTCAGAAACACAATCATGGTTGCGCTCGCGAGGAATCGACCCCGCGACCCTACCTCCCAGATTGCACACCAACGACTGGATCGATCTCTTCCAGGTGACTGGTTCCTCTCTACCTCACCATCGACCCATTTCACCATCGGGAAGTAGTCAACGACCTCCTCAACGGAAAAACCGAAGCCGGCGGCGTTAATCCCCACCAAAACCGAAATCCACCAGTAGTACTAAAAGGGCTCTTCCGGTTTTAGAGTGCATTGATTAGTTCGCCGGGGGTTCGGGCGTGGCACAAGGTATTGGGGTCCTTGGCTTTGTAGGAAAAAGGTATCTAATCCATCCGTACAAAACTAAGGACCTACTGTGCAGCCTAACGGAAATGTCATCGTCGATACCATCTGCCGCACCGCAAAACTAGGAACTACTATCACCGGTGCCACAGAAAACGGTGACGTCACTGTTATTGAAGCCGAACCCGTCGAGCCGATCAATGAATGCCCTACCTGCGGGCAGCCTGGAGTATTCCGCGACCACGTCATCCGCAGCCTGGTCGATCTGCCCATCGTCGGCCACCCAACAACTTCATGTGCGCCTTCCACGCTACCGGTGCACCAACAAGCGTTGCTTGCAGAAGATCTTCCGTGCTGGCCTTGCCTGCGCGCCCGACAATTCAAAGACCACGGACCAGGTGACCCACTGGATCCTGCAACGACTCTGCCTAAATCGGATGAGCGTTGCCGCTGCACCCAAGTCATTAGGCCTGGGGTGGGATATGAAGTGTCCCAGGTTTTGTTCCGTTTGATGAAACCCGTTTTTGAAACAACGTACGGAGCACAACGCACGCCGATGCCAAAGCTTCCGCAACATCGACTACCTCATCAAACCCACGACAGTGGGATTCACACCCTCAATCCCCACGCGTGCAATCTTCGCACCTCAAAGATTGAAAAATGAAAGAAACCGGAGGTAACATACCCTTTCGAGTTTGTTACTTCCGGTGGTGCAGTTTGTTCAACTGCTCATCAGGATCTTACGGGGGATAACACTAACACACCCTGACTCTTGGAAAACGCAGCACACAGACCGTGCACACCCTCACCGATAAAATGGGCACCAGTCCCGAAAGGAGAAGGAATGTACACGACCATCACCCTCGCCGCACTCGCAGTACTTTTCGTCTTAATCATCCAGACCATCCGCCGCGAACGGCCAGAAGACCGTATGTATTACGCCGCGCTTGGAGGCAGCATAAGCGCAGCAATGATCCTTGTCCCCTCCTTCCTTTTCACCCAGGCCGGTCTCTCGCGAGAACTGGCCGCACTGCTCATCTCCTTCGGCCTACTAGCCTTGTGGATTACCATTTTCGGACTCCGCCTAAACGCAAGAACTAGCAGGTAAACCTGCATAACACAGAACATATGCTTTAGCATATGGCGGAACATACGCTATAACATATGCCTAAACATATGTTCCGCCATATGGCAGGACTCGCGGGCGCACGAATACGCAGATTCCCGCCCGCAGTAGAGAAAAGGAGGGCTACGGGCTCAGTGTGGGAGTATTGCGAAACCTTCGCGCGCCCATTAGCCTAAAAGTGACAGCACAGTTCATCCCTGAATTGCGGCTGCACAATAAAAAGGGCCCCAACGAGTGCCAGCTCGTTGAGACCCTCGGGCCTAAAGACCCACGTGAAGCATCGCGGTAACGAGCTTCACGATTACGGTCACAAGAACTATGACCTTGGTAGCCACATCGAGCCAGTCAAGCTTGGTGGCATCAAGGTCTTTTCTTTTGCGACCGGGTGTATCCAATGAGTGCTTACCCATTGTCTACCTCCCTTTTACGTCGTAGGGTTGTCCGCTCGCCTGAAAAACGGCGCGCGGGACAGCCCACGTCACGCGCGGGCCTTACCGCGCACCGACGAGGAAGTCACGCCCACACCCCACCACAGGTGGCGGGGCATGATTGTGAACCAGCACTAACGCTAGCAGCCACACCTGACGAGACCTAGAAGCATGATTCCACCCCTGCCTTTATAAAAGCCGCCCACGAGGCAAGGTGCTGTTGCAAAGTTGGGCCAGGGTCGAAA